>JADKAQ010000023.1 GCA_016719105.1 Gemmatimonadota bacterium
AGCAGCATGATCGCGCTGCTCAGCTTGACCGATTCCACGAACGTGCGACGTGCGCGTTCCGGAGTGTCCTGCCGCGAAGTTCTGTCCGGCAATGGGGCGGCCGCGAAAGCGACCGCCATGCCCGGCAGGAGCACCGCCTCCAAGACCCGCGATCCGACGCCGTAGCCGGCCTGCGACGCCGCACCGAAGTCGCGGATGATCCAGTAGTTCACGGCCATCGACAGGAACATCAGGAAGAACTCGGCCCCAGCCGGAACGCCGATGCGGAGCAGGCGTCCCCGCACCTGAGGCGGGCGCAGCAACGTCCGGTTGAACGCGACCGACTTCTCCACCCGGCGAAAGTACGTGAAGAGGAGGGCGACCCCCACCACGACCGAGATGGTGCTCGCGAGTCCGGCACCCACCACGCCTAACGGGTGCCCCCGTCCCCATCCGGCAATGAGGACAGGGGCGAGCGCCGCGTTGAGCACGACGGTGAGCATCTGGACGACCATCATCGGCTTGGCGATCCCACTTCCGCGCAGCGCCGAGCCCATGGAGACCAGGGCGAACTGCATGGCGAGGGCAGGCAGGAAGCCGAACAGGTACGCGCGGTGCCGTTGCGCACCGTCTCCGCATCGGCACTGACCGTGCGCAGGTAAAGCGCCCGACAAGGGAAAGCCCGGCCGAGCGTGAGGGCGGCGGCGTGCCGCGAGCAGCACGCTCTGGTTGAAGACGAGGTTCGCGTCGGCGCGATCCTTCCGGCCGGCGGCGTGCGAGATGAGGACCATCGTCCCGACCCCCAGCACCTGCGTGAGGGCGATGACGATGAACTGGAGGTTGCCGGCAGCTGCAACACCGGCGATCGCGGCGTCGCCCAGTCGCCCGACGAAGTACAGGTCGATGAAGTAGTACGCCGTCTGGAAGACCATGCCGATGGCGAGTGGTGCCGCCATTCGTACGATGTGCGCCGGGATGGATCCCTGCGTGAGGTCGCGCATGCAGGGCGAGGACTAGAGAAAGGAGGCGTCGGCGAGATGGCGCGCGTGGTCGCGCAGGTCGCGAGGCCATGGGTCGGAGAGCGCAGCAGGCGTTCGCGGTCGCCGGCAAAGAGCGCGCGCGTGGCATCCTCGAAATGCGGCTGGTTGCCGAGCACGGCCGACATGAAGCGATACGCCGACTCCTGCGCGCGACGGACGCGGTCGCGCGAGACGCTCGCGCTTCGCGCCTGCTCCACCAGTCGACGGAGCGCCGCGGAGGCGCCTCCCGGTTGGGTGGCCAGCCAGTCCCAGTCGCGCGGCAGCATCGTCACCTCGCGCGCGACCACGCCCAGCTTGGGCCGGCCCGGTCCCTGCGGCGACTCGGTCGACTCGTCGTCGTCTCCGGGCGCCGGGGCGAGGGTCGCCGGCGCGGCGCCGACGGCGCGCGGGGTCGACGTCGACCGGCTCGCTGGTGACGGCGTCGAAGACGAGGACGGGGCCGCCCACGCCGCGTTCTGGGCGCCTGCACGGCGAGGGCGGCATTCGGCGAAGTCGCCCTGTACGCAATCAGTTGGTCGCCAGCAAAGGCGATGATCGGATTCGAAGTGCCGAGAGAGCATCGATCGCATCCACAGGCAAGGAGGTGCGATGATATTACCCGGATAAATCTCGAAGTCAATATCATCCGGGTTTTATTATCGGCGAGCGACGCCCAGCCCTCCTACTCAATTGCGAACGCGAAGCGTCGACCGTCCGCCGTCCACGCCAAAGATCTGGCCGGTGATCCAGTCGGCCTGATCTAGGCAGAAAGTCAGCGAGTGCGGCGACATCGTCGGGAGTGCCTAGCCGCTCCAAGGGGTGACTTCGCCAACGCCGTCGTCACCTGCTCGCTGCCGAGGAGTCGCTGCGCGAGTGGCGTCGCGGTGAGCGACGGGGCGATGGCGTTCACGCGGATGTCGGGCGCCAGCTCGGCGGCGAGCGAGAGCGCCAGTCCGTTGACGGCGGCCTGGCCATCCCAATGGAGGCGTGCATGGCAAAGGCCTGCGAGGCGGCAACGCTGGAGAAGAGGACGATCGACGTGCGGCCATCTCCCTTCCTGAGCGCGGCGAGCGCGCCCTGCACGGCGAGTGCGGCGCCGACCGCATTCACCTGGAAGTCGTGGAGAAAGTCATCGTTCGTGAGGCGCGCGAGTGGCCGGAGGTTGATGGTCCCGATGGCGTAGACCAGGTCCGTGGCAACACCTCGCCGGCCTCTGCCGACGCGCGTGCGGCGAGTGAGGGGTCGGTGACATCGCCAACGGTCCACGTGGCGCCCAACTCGGCGGCGAGCTCCTCGAGCGGTTCTTGGCGACGCCCCACGAGGTGCAGGCGATCCCCACGCGCATGCAGGCGTCGCGCGATGCACGAGCCAATACCGCCAGCGCCGCCGTAAATGAGTACAGTGCGAGACAACCAGACCTGCCAGCGAAGGGGAATGCCCACGTGCCTGACGAGGGCGCCGCGTTGACGCGCGGTTGCACCCGCCACACTACACGAGCGGGCGAACGCGTGAGCGCACGCTTCGGTTGCCGGCACGGCTACCACGATCCCGCTTGGACCGCACGGGGACGTCGCGGTGATGTGTGCGAACATGCCGCGCCACGAACGCGACCACGCGTCAGGCGGAACAGCGGTGCCGGTGGACGACGTTCAAGGGGAGCGCGTGCGATGCGTGGCACGCCGACCCATCCTCTCGCCGTCCGTACCTCGCCGTGCCATTCCAGACTCGCGCCGCGTTCGTCGCGGCGCTTTGTTCAGCGTCCCCTGGTTCCCGTGCGCCCCGCTCACGGCCAGGAACCCACGCCCGCCAGCCGTCCCGCCGAGCCGGGGTCATCTCGGGCCGCGCGTTCGATGCGGTGACTGAAGCGCCGCTCGCCGGGGTGACGATTCGTGTCATCGGGCAGGAGGCGGCCACGCAGTCGGATGACGCCGGGCGCTTCACGCTCGTGAACGTGCGTCCTGGCGTCGTGCAGCTCGAGGCGCGGCGCCTGGGCTACGCGCCGCTCATCAAGGCCGATGTCGCCGTCAGTGCGGGGAAGCCGGTGGTGGTGAGCCTCGCGCTCACGCGCCTGCAGGTGCAGCTGGAGGCGGTCACGGTGCGCCCCAGCGCCTTTCCGTCGCAGCCGCCAGCCGCAACCCCGGTCTCGAGCACGACGCTCTCGTCCGAGGAGCTGCGCCGCACGCCCGGGGCGTCGGAGGACGTGCTGCAAGCGCTGTCGATCGCCCCGGGGATCGCCACCACCACCGCCGGGCGCAACGACCTGTTCGTGCGTGGCGGCGCTGCGTACGAGAATCTCTTCGTCGTGGACAACATCGAGGTCCCGAACATCAACCATTTCGGGACCCAGGGGAACACCGGGGGGCCGCTCTCCCTCATCAACATCCGGTTCATCGACAACGCGACGCTCTCGGCAGGGGGCTTTGGCGTGCGCTACGGCGACCGCCTTTCGTCGGCGACGGTGCTCACGCTGCGCGAGGGGAACCGTGAGCGCGTATCGGGCGAGGTGAACCTCGCCGCGTCGCAGTATGGCGCCATCGTCGAGGGGCCACTCGGCAGCAAGGCGTCGTTCCTGTTCAACGTGCGGCAGAGCTATCTCGACCTGCTCTTCAAGGCGTTCGGACAGTCGTTCATCCCCCGCTATACCGACGCGGTCTTCAAGGCGACGTGGCGGCCGACCACACGTGACGCCATCTCGTTCCTGACCATCGGGGCCGTCGACCAGGTGTCGTTCACCAACGACGACGCCGATCAGCGCGTGGACAACTCGCGCATCCTGTCCCCCTCGCAGCGGCAGTATTTCTCCGGCCTCACGTGGAAGCGCCTGTTTGGACGTGGCGTGGCGACGACCACGCTGGGACGTACCTACACGCGCTATCGCACGGCGCAATTCGACTCGCTTGCGCCGCCGCAGAAGATCTTCGAGGCCAACACGGGCGAAGGGAGAATTCGTTGCGCAGCGACGTGACCTGGCAAGTGTCGCCCTCGCTCGGCTTCGATGCGGGGAACATCGCAAAGCTGGCCAGCGTGCTGCGCTACGACGTGACGATCCCGGGCGTCCTGCGGCGCGATGCGGGTGGGAACACGCGCCCGTTACGAGTGGACACGACATTCCGTGCCTTCCGCAATGCGACGTACGTGCAGGGGACGTGGCAGGCGACGCAGGCGTTGGCGGCTGTCGGGTGGGCTTCGCGGGGACTACTACGACTTCCTGTCGGAGTCGTTCGTGCTGTCGCCGAGGGCGAGCGCGACGTGGGCCGTTGATGCCGCCACCTCCGTGACGCTGTCGCTCGGCCGCTATCACCAGCCGCCGCCGTTCATCTGGCTCATCGGCGATCCGTCCAACGGTTCGACGCTTGCCCCGCTGCGCGCTGACCAGGCGGTGGTGGGGCTGCAGCGCGTGGTGGGGCGCGAATGGCGCTGGCAGCTCGAGGGGTTCGTGAAGCGCTACACCCAGTACGCGGCCCGCACCTTTCGCCCAAACGCCGTCCTGCAGCCGTCGGGATTCGACGACGTCTTCACCGACATCCCCTTTGGTCTCGAACCGGTCTCGTCTCGCGGTACGGGGCGCGTGTGGGGGGGCGAGGCGCTCGTGCAGAAGAAGCTCGGCCAGGTGCCGGTGTATGGCGTGGCGAGCGTGAGCTACAACCACACGTCGTTCACGGGGCTCGACGGGTCGTCAACGCGTGGTGCCTTCGACACGCCGATCGTTGCCAACGTCGTCGCCGGATGGCGTCCCAATGCGCGATGGGAGCTGAGCGGACGCATGCGCGCCGCGACCGGCCTTCCGGTCACGCCGTACATCGAGCGCGGCGGGGATGCCGGGACGCTCGACTTCACGCGCTACAATGCGGAGCGCCTCCCCTCGTTCTTCTCGGTGGATGCGCGTGTCGACCGACGCTGGCGCGTGGGGCGCACGCAGCTCGTGACCTTCATGGACATCCAGAACGTGAACGCGCGCGAGAACGTGACCGGGCTCCAGTGGGACCCGCGCGAGCAGCGCGTGGACCGCTCGGTGGGACTCAAGGTGCTGCCGACGATCGGGGTGAATTGGGAGTTCTAGTCGCCGTCGAGGGCCGTGCCTAACGCGCGCTGCCCGGCGCATGCCAAACCTCGCTCCCCGGTGGAAGGCGTCGTCATCCACCGGCCCCGATGCGGTGGGAGGATGCCAGCGGACGCGCAGCCGCATCGGCAGGCGGGAGGCTCCAGGGCGCGAGCGGCACGCTAACTGGGCGGCGCGCCTCGGGACGGGTTTAACGACAGGCCGAACTGCACGCCCCCCTCTGCCCCGGGAGCCACGCGCACGGGAAGCAGCCAGCGCTCCAGGCGGTTGCGGGGGTGCGCCCGCCCCCACCGTGCCACCACGCCGCCCGTCAGCGTGCCTAACGCGGCACCGGCCACGACGTCGCTCGCCCAGTGCTTGTCGTGGTAGATGCGCGAGAGCCCCACGAGGGTGGCCCCGGTGTACAACAGCGGCACGGCCACGCGCGCGCTTCCGGGCGCCGTGGCCCGCCACTCGGCGGAAAGCGCGCTCGCCGCGGCAAAGGCGGCCGACGTATGGCCGGACGGCATCGCGGTGTATCCCTCGCGGTGGCCGTGCCACCACTGGAAGTCGGAGGGGTCGCGCCCCTCGGAGACAAACGGACGCGCACGACCTGCGACATACTTCCCCAAGGTCGTGAGCGCCCCCGTGACGACGATCGCCTCGGTGACGCGGAGCCCTGCGGTGGCCAGCACCGGGCGATGCGCGACACGCCCGATGGCAAAGGCCGAAAGGCCACCGAGCAGGACACCGGGTTGCCCGGTGTACCGAAAGACCTCGGCGGTATTGCGCAGGGTCCGGTTGTCCTGCACCTCGCGCCGCTGGGCAGCACGGGCGACCCCTCGGTCGTTGTGGTACGCCACCGTGGCACCGAGGGCAAAGGCGCCGAGCATCGCGGCGTCGCGGCGACGGAAAAGCACGCCGTCAGATGCAATCCGGCGCGTGGAATCGCCACTGGCCTGTGCGACGAGCGGGGCGGGGAGCGAGAGCGCCAGCGCGGCGGCGAGCGCTACGCCCGACACCGGTGCGGCGCGGAGGGATCGAAGGGAGCCATGAACGGTCACCCCTGCACGATGCCACGCGTCGATCCCTCGCGCCATTAGCTTCCCTCCCCATGATCCGACTTCTCTGCGCCGACGTCGA
Organism: Gemmatimonadota bacterium; assembly: GCA_016719105.1. NCBI lineage: Bacteria > Pseudomonadati > Gemmatimonadota > Gemmatimonadota bacterium. The sequence goes on from JADKAQ010000023.1 coordinate 6,181, forward strand.
CGGCACCCTCGTTGGCGCCAACGGCGTCGTGCACCCCGATATCTGGCCCGCGGTCGACCGCGCGCGCGCCGCCGGCATTCGCCTGGCGCTCTGCTCCGGCCGCCCCGCATTCGGCATCACCCGCGACTACGCGGAGCGGTTGGCTCCCGATGGCTGGCACATCTTCCAGAACGGGGCGAGCGTGGTGCGCTTCCCCGACGGGCGCACGCACTCGGTTCGGCTCGATCCCACGCAGGTGCAGGCGCTGATCGCGCGAGCCCGCGCCACCGGGCGCACGCTCGAACTCTACAGCGATCTGGACTACGCCGTTGAAGAGGACTCCGAGAGCACGCGACAACACGCCGACCTGCTGGGAGTTGAGTTGACCCCGCGCCCGCTCGAGGCCTTCGACCAGGCGGTCGTGCGCGCGCAGTGGATGGTCCCGCGTGCGCTGCACGATGAGCTGCTGGCCGAGACCTACCCCGGGATCGAGATGTGGCCCTCGACGTCGCCGCTCATGCCCGACACGCTCTTTGTCGCCCTGCTCCCGATCGGGGTGAGCAAGGGGACGGGGGTGCAGGCGCTGGCCGAGGAGTATGGCGTGCCGCTCGAGGACATCATGTTCGTGGGCGATGCGTGGAACGACATCCCAGCGTTGCAGCTGGTGGGACACCCGGTGGCGATGGGCAACGCCGAACCGGAGGCGCTCGCCATCGCCCGCCACGTGGTGGGGCATGTCGACGACGGTGGACTGGCCGCCGCCCTCGACCTGGCGGTGCGGCTGCGGGAGGACGGGTGAGCGTGTCGCGTACGGCGGCGCTCGCCGCCAGCGGACGTCGCGCCATCGTGGCCGCGGTGCTGCTGGCGGCCTTCGGCTGCAGCGCCGCCGGCCGTCACACGACGGCGCCTGCCCTGGTGGAGTCGTGGCTGACGACCCCCGACCGCGCGCAGCTCCTCGCGCGCCAACCCGACATCACGTCCGCGGTGGAGCCGCCCGACACCCTCGGAACCGGGGCCACGCGCATCGAGGTCGACACGGCGCAGACCTTCCAGTCGATGGTCGGATTCGGTGCCGCCCTCACCGATGCCTCCGCCTGGCTCCTCCAGACGCGCCTGTCGCCAGCGCAGCGCGAGGCGCTCCTGCAGGAGCTCTTCTCTCCCGACAGCGGGATCGCCCTCGGCATGGTGCGCCTGACGGTCGGCGGCTCGGACTTCTCGCGAGCGCACTACACGTTCGATGACGTTGCGCCTGGCGAGCGTGACGATGCGCTCCGTCACTTCGACATCGCCCCGAACCGCGCCGATGTGATCCCCCTCATGCGGCGCGTGCGCGCCATCAACCCGGATCTCTGGGTGATGGCGACGCCGTGGAGTGCGCCGGCGTGGATGAAGAGCTCGGGGTCGCTGTACAAGGGGACGCTCCGCCCCGACGCCTATGCGGCGTACGCCGAGTACCTGCGACGCCTCGTCGACGCGTTCGCCGCCGAGGGGGTGCCGATCGCGCTGCTTAGCGTGCAGAACGAGCCGCATAACGAGCCGGCCGACTATCCCGGGATGCGCCTCACCGCGGACCAGCGTGCCGATTTCGTGGCGCACCACCTGGGGCCGCTCTTTGCCCTCCGTCAGCTCGCCACCCAGGTCGTCGACTGGGACCACAACTGGGATGCCCCCGAGTCGCCGCTGGGGGTGCTCGCCGACTCGCTGGCGCGCCGCTATGTCAGCGGCGTGGCGTGGCACTGCTACGCGGGAGACGTCGCGGCGCAGTCGCGGGTGCACGACGCGCATCCCGACAAGGACACCTGGTTCACCGAGTGTTCGGGAGGGGCGTGGGCGCCCAACTTCGGCGACAACCTGAAGTGGAACGTGCGCACGCTGATCGTCGGCGCCACGCGGCACTGGGCGCGCGGGGTGATGCTCTGGAACCTGGCGCTCGACGAGCGCCACGGCCCGCACGCCGGCGGCTGCAACGACTGCCGCGGCGTCGTCACGATCGACTCGGCCACCGGCGCGGTCACGCGCAACGAGGAGTACTACGCGCTTGCACACGCCTCGCGCTTCGTGCGCCCGGGCGCCGTGCGCATCGCCTCGTCCAGCGGCGTGAACGACATCGAGACGGTCGCCTTCCGCAATCGTGACGGCACGAAGGTGCTCATCGCCGCCAACTCGGCGGATGTGGCGCGCACGCTCGCGATCCAGGCAACGGGGGGGCGGTTCCCCGTCACGCTGCCGGCCGGTGCCGTGGCGACGTATCGCTGGCGCTGATGCGCCGGAGATCGTTCGCGGTGGCAGATGCGTGGTCGCAGATGCGCGGTCGCAGATGCGTGGTCGCAGATGCGTCGCCACGAATCGGAACGCAACGCGCCGTCGCCCGAACGGTGGACGGCGGCGCGCAGCTGCGAATGCACCCGCCTCGAGGCGGACGCACCCCGCCTAGTGTCCCGCGCCCTGCTTCGGAAAGACCGGGGCGAAGACGATGTACGGCGTCCGGGGGCGCTCTCCGGGCGGCAGCGCCGCGGGGGCCTGCGTCCCCGCGGGGCCGAGTCCGGTCACATACGCGTAGAGCGCCGAGAGGTCTTCGTCGGTCATGTGGTGCAAGCTCGGCCAGGGCATGGGTGGGAGCGAATTCCGCGTGCGCACCATCTTGATCCACTCCTTCTCGGGGAGTTCGCGCAGCTTCAGGCGCAGGTTGGCGGGATAGCTCGTCCCCCACGGCCCGTTGAATCCCATCGCGCCGCCCACCAGCAGCGACGAATCCGCGAGTTTGGCCCCCGGCTCGAGATAGCCCGGCGAGTGACAATCGTGGCATCCTCCGATGGCCACGAGGTACTTGCCGCGCGCGACCCGTGCGGCTGGCGCGCGGCCGGCCCCGTCGTGACTCGCGGCCGCCGACACGGTCGCCGCCTCGGCGTTGGCGGGGACGGAGGACGAGCAGGCGGTCGAGAGCGAAAGGGCGAGGATGGCGGCCAGCGAGGGCGCGGCGCGCAGGAAGGCAGCGTTTAGCATGACGAGGCTCCAGGAAGTGGTGTCGAGTGCATGCAAGCCTACACGCCGACAACCACCCGTTCCTGAGTCATTCGACCCATCGCCACAACGTGGGAGGGCGACCGTGTGCGGACGGCGCCACGCCATCGCCTCGCTCCGAAACACGTCCCCTCGGCGCTGCGGCACCGGGCCGCTGCGGCGCGCGCGGGCGACGGGGGGCGAGCGCGTTCGAGCGCGCTCGACACGCGGCGAGGGTTCATCGGCCCACGGCAGCGCGGCAGAGATGGGTCGGCAGACTGGCGATTGTCATGTTCCCGCCCATCTTCCTCGCATGCTGTCACGGTCGCTTCCGACTCCGCTGGTCTCCACCGCCTGGCTGGCCGAACACCTCGCCACTCCTGGGCTCAAGGTCGTCGACGCCAGCACCTATCTCGCCTCCGCGGGGCGAAACGCGCGCGCCGAGTACGACGCGCAGCACATCCCCGGCGCCGTCTTCGCCGACATCGACTGGCTGAGCGACGAGACCTCGGCGCTCCCGCACACCATTCCGCGTGCCGCGCAGTTTGCCGAGCGCATCGGATCGCTCGGGATCTCGAGCGACGACGCCGTGGTCGTCTACGACGGCTCGGGGCAGAACTTCAGCGCGCCTCGCCTGTGGTTCATGCTGCGGGCCTTCGGGCACGCGCGTGTCGCCGTGCTCGATGGCGGCTTGCGACGCTGGATGTTGGACGGGCACTCGGTCACCGCCGATGTGACCCCGCTCGCCCCCGCGCCGTTCACGGCGCGGCTCGACGCGGCCCGCCTGCGCGACGCGGCGGCGGTGTTCGCGAACATCGGCACGGGGGGCGAGCAGGTCGTTGATGCCCGGTCAGCCGGTCGCTTCGAGGGGACGGAACCTGAGCCGCGCGCCGGCGTGCGCGGTGGGCACATCCCCGGCAGCCGCAACATCCCCTACGCTCGGCTGGTACGCGAGGACGGGACCCTGCGCCCCGACGCTGAGCTACGCGCCATCGTGCACGAGGCGGGGGTCGACCTCACGCGCCCCGTCGTTTGCAGCTGCGGCTCCGGGGTGACGGCGTGCGCGGTCATCCTCGCGCTCGATGTCCTGGGCGCCACACACACGGCCGTGTACGACGGAAGCTGGACCGAATGGGGGGGACGCAGCGACACTCCGGTCGAAACCGGCCCCGCCCGTTAGGCGCGCTGCGCCCCTTCAGCGCGTCGCGCACTCCCAGCGCGTCACGCCCCGCCCCCGTCTCCCGCCACCGACCCCGCGACGTCACCATGCCCACCCCCCTGTCCCAACGCCTCCGCCACGAAACGGCGACGCTGCATCGCCAGGCCGAGCGCTCGGGGATCATGCTCGGGCTCCTGCGCGGGCGCCTGGACCGCGGGGACTACGTGCTGCTGCTGCGCGCGCTGCACGAGGTGTACACCGCCCTCGAATCGCGCCTCGACGCCACGGCGTCGTTTCCCGATGTCCGCCCGTTCTACGACCGGCGACTGCACCGCGTCGCGTCGCTCGCCGCCGACCTGTCGTTGCTGCATGGTGTCGGGTGGGAAGACGAAGTCGCGGCCGGCAATGCGGCGCGTGAGTACGCCGATCGCATCCTTTGCGCGACGCCATTGCAGCTGGTGGCGCATGCGTACGTCCGGTATCTGGGCGACCTGTCCGGCGGCAAGGCGTTGGGGCAGGTCGTCGCGCGCGCGCTTGCACTCCCCAACGGCGACGGGACCGCGTTCTATCGCTTCCCGGAGATCGCCGACGCCGAGCAGTACAAGGATCGATTTCGGGCGGCACTCGACGCCTGGCCGGTCTCCACCACCGAGGCCGACGGGGTGGTGCGCGAAGCGCAGGAGGCCTTCCGCCTGAACGTCAGGGTGTTCGAGGGGGTTGCGACGCGAACAGCACCATCTGACGCGCCACCTCTGCCGCCCGGCGCGTAAGCGACTCGATACTGCGCAGCGTGACCGGCTGAATCGCCTCCGCCACCGGACCGCTCAGGCTCATCACGGCGGTCCGGGCATTGGCCAGCACCGCGGCCATCATCTCGTCGAGCTCCGCGACCCCCGAGAGGCTGGCCAGCGTCCCGCCGGACGGTCCGGACTGCAGGGCCTCGCTCAGGCGCTCCCGCGCGGCCTCGGCGGCGCGGCGCGCACTCAGGTCGGTGAAGATGAGCATCGTGCCGAGGATGCCACCCTCCGGGCTGGGGACTGCGTCGGCACGCACCGCGAGGGCGATCGCCCCCTGCTCGCCCCGGACCGAGAGCTCGCCCACCCACGGTTGCAGCTCACGGCGCAACCGCCGCACCGCGTCGACGAGGTCGCCGGGATTCACGAAGTGCGCCGCCAACGACTCGAACGTCTCGGGCGAATGCGCCTCCATGCCGAGCAGTCGGCGCAGCGGCTGGTTGAGGAGGAGGATGTGGTCGCGCTCGTCGAGGATCACCATCGGTTCCCCCGAGCGCTCGACCATCCGGCTCACCGAGGCGAGCTGCCGCGCCACGATGAGGACCCGAATCGCTTGCACCTGCTGGATCGTGTCGAAGATCGACACCTGCAGCAGCTGCGCGATCGCCAGCTCCTGCTCGGTCCACGGGCGTGCGGTGTTGCGCACCTGTTCGGTCCACACCGCAAACGACCGCCGAGGCGACAGATGGTTCGGGTCGTCGCCGAGGACCGCCTTGTTGGGATTGCCCGCCCACCGCACAGTTTGCACCTGCTCGCGACGGAACCAGAGCAGGTAGTCCAGGCGCGTGGGAGTGATGCGCAGGGCAAGCACGCCGCTGGCCACGCCAGACAAACGGGCGAATGCTGGCTCCCGCTTGGTGAGCGCGGCGGACTGGAACAGGGGGCCCGACGAATGCTCGGCGATCCAGGCGGCGATGCGGCTCAAGTCCTCCGTGCCCGGGACCGCGCCGGTCGTCATCACCTGTCCCTCGTAGAGCAGAGCGCCCCCCGATGCGTTGAGCGTGCTCAGGAGCGAGCGCAGCACGCCGTACAGCGCCTCGTGCCAGTCGCCCGAGGCGGAGGCCGTGTCGACCATCTGCTTTTCGACGCGCGGCACCATGAGGATCGAGTGCGCCACCGCGCTGGCGTCGAGTGCGGCCAGGCGGGTCGAGAAGACGTCGGAGAGCAGTTCGCACGCCGCGCGCATCTCGTAGGGGAGCCGGCGCGGCGAGTAGTGATGGCACGAGATGAGCCCCCACAGCTGCCCGTCCTTCACCAGCGAGGCGACCAGCGTCCCGGTCACCCCCATGTTGCGCAGGTACTCGATATGGATCGGCGAGAGCGACCGGAGGTACGCCATCGACATGTCCAGGTCGGCGCCCGTCGTGGGAGACAGGCGCGGGAGCACCGGCACGGGGACGTACCCGGTGTCGGCCAGCACGCGGACGCGGTTGCGCAGGTACAGCTCGCGCGCCCGCTGCGGGATGTCGGAGGACGGGTAGTGCAACCCGAGGTACGGCTCCAGGGATTCTTCGCGTGCTTCGGCGACCACCTCACCGTGCCCGTCCGGGTCGAAGCGATAGACCATCACCCGATCGTAGCCGATGAGCGGGCGCAGCTCGCGCGCCAGCACCTGGCAGAGCCCTTCGACCGAACCGGCGGACGCGATGCGCGCGATGATGCCCTGCAGCTGGCGGGGAAGGGCGCCGGCGTCACGGTCGCCGGGCGGAAACTCGACACGTTCCAGTTCGAGCACGAGCCCGTGGGCCGGCACGCGGTGCAGCATCCCCTCCAACTCGATTGCCCCTGACGGCGCGTCGATCCGCGAGCGCAGCGGCAGGGGGCGCTCGACGAGATCGGACGAGAGCCCGTCGCGCACCGCGTACGCAAGCGCGGCACTCACGAGCTCGAGCGGCGTCCCCAGCAGCGCCGACATCGTCCCCCCGAGCAGGGTGGGGGCGTTGGCGCTGGCCTGCTCGATGACGAGCGAGCCCTCGGCCAGCACGAGAAGCACGCCGTGCGGCTGGATCGACCCCGCGAGATGGATGAGCTCCCGCTCGCAGTTCGTGAGGTCGGCGGTCCCGAAGGCGGGGTGACTGAGTGAATCGCTCATGCGGGCGCCTCGCTCACGAGGGGGGCTGTCACCGGGGTGGGACCAAGTGGGGCGGACGGCCGAGAGGGGCGAACGGCGAGGAAAAACTACACGGGTACCATGGGCGGGCTAGGGTAGGCGCACCGGTGTTGCGCACCCGGCACGTCGCGGTCGCCATCATCAGGACGTCATCGCGCACGCCCCTCGAGCACGCGCGCGACGTCGTCGACGCCCACGCCGATGGCCGCGAGCGCGACGAGTGTGTGATAGATGACGTCGCCCCCCTCTTCGGCGGCGCGCGCGCGGTCCTCGTCGGTGCACGCCACCGCGAGCTCGACCGCTTCCTCGCCCAGCTTCTTGAGACGCAGGTTACGGTCGGCGAGCAGTCGCTGCGTGTAGCTGGGTTTGGTCCCCTCGGGGAGCGGGAGTGCGGCCTGACGGGAGGCGATGGTGGCGGCGAGTCGGGAGAAGACGCCGTGCGCGGTGGAATCGATGGGGGTGGCAACGGAATGATGAGGGGCGGATGCGTCGAAAGCCCCAGATTCTGTTTTCGGGGGGGGCCCCCCACGCGCCGTCTCGTCTCCCCCCACTCCCATCCGCTCCAACGCCCCAAAACAACTCACCGCCCCCGTATGGCACGCCGGCCCGGCCGGTACCACCAACGCCAGCACGGCGTCGGCGTCGCAGTCCGCGTGCAGCGAGACGACCCGCTGCACGTTCCCGCTCGTGGCGCCCTTGTGCCAGAGCCCCCGCGACCGCGAGTGGTAGTGCATCTCCCCGGTCGCCAGCGTGCGCTCCAGCGCGTCGCGGTCCGCGCGCGCCACCATCAGCACGGCCTGCGATGCGGCGTCCTGGCAGACCACCGTGACGTAGCCGCCCCCTTTCGCGAAGTCGAGTGTCTCGAGATCCAGCATCGTCCTGATCCGTCCTATGGCTCCGGTACGCCTAACGCGTCGCGTAGTGGTCGCGACAGCACTGCATTGCTCGCCACCCCATCGCCGCCATCCACCTCGTGCCCGCCACGCCAATCGGTGTACACCCCGCCCGCCTCGCGAATGATCGGGATCAGCGACGCCGCATCCCACGGGCTCAGCCGGTCGTCCACCATCAACTCGGCCCGCCCAGTGGCGACCTGCACGTAGCCGTAACAGTCCCCCCACGTGCGGGCGACCGCGACCTGTGCGCCTAACGCCTTCCACCGCTCCGCCCGGTGCGGGTTGTAGGGGAAGCGTGCATCCGTCACGAGGATCGTCGCCTCATCGAGCGTCGAGACCTGCGACACCGCGCATCGCGCCCCGTTGTACCAGCATCCGCACCCGACCGCCGCGGCCACCATCTCCTCCACCGCGGGGCAGTAGATCGCGCCGGCGATGACGAGGTCGTCCTGCGCCACGGCGATCATCGTCCCCCACAGCGGCACGCCGCGCACGAACGTCTTGGTCCCGTCGATCGGGTCGATGAACCAGCGCCGCTTGCGCGTGTCGCCGCTGAAGCCGAACTCTTCGCCCAGCACCGCGTCTCCCGGAAAGCGCGCCGCGATCCACTCGCGCGCCGCCTCTTCCGCGCTCCGATCGGCGATCGTGACCGGGCTGCCATCGCCCTTCGTGTCGACGGCCAGCGACGACTTGAAGTACCGCAGCGCCACCGCACCGGCAATCCGGGCCACGTCGGTCACCGCCTCGAGCAGCACCGTTGGAGTCGTCATGCTGAACCGGCCCTCGCGGAGGCCATCGTGGACCGCACCGGGATTCCCGCCGCACCCATCGCCCCCTTGAGCGCGGCCACCGTGGTCACACCATCATGGAGAATCCCCGCGACCAGCGCCGCGTCCGCCCCGCCGGCAGTCAATGCCGCGCACACGTGGGTCGCGTTCCCCGCGCCGCCAGATGCAATCACCGGGACCGAGACCGCGTCGCTGATCGCTCGCGTCAACGCCAGGTCGTAACCGCTCCGTACCCCGTCGCGATCGATGCTGGTGAGCAGGATCTCGCCGGCCCCGCGGCGCTCGCACTCCTGCGCCCAGCCGATCGCCTCCAGCTGCGTGGGGACCTTCCCGCCCTTCACGAAGACACGATACGCCCCGTCGATCATCGCCGCGTCGATGCTGGCCACCACGCATTGGGCCCCGAACCGATGCGAGGCCTCGGCCAGCACCTCCGGACGCTCCACCGCCGCGCTGTTGAGGCTCACCTTGTCCGCCCCGGCGCGCAGCGCCCGCGCCACGTCGTCGGCCGACCGAATGCCCCCGCCGATGGTCAGCGGGATGAACAGGCGCTCCGCCGTGCGACGCGCCAGGTCGAGCAGCGTCGAGCGCTCCTCGGCGCTCGCCGAGATGTCGAGATAGACGATCTCGTCGGCCCCTTCCTGTTCGTAGCGCTCGGCGAGAACCACTGGGTCGCCCACGTCGCGCAGCGATTCGAAGTTCACCCCCTTCACCACACGCCCGCCCTTCACGTCGAGGCAGACGATGAGACGCCGAGTCAGCATCAGTGCGAACCCCGACCGGCGCCGCGTCGGGGCGATTCGGGCGCGTCGCCGTCCGTCCGGCGCAGCGACACGCTCCCCTTGGTGGAGAAGACCGCCCCACTGTCCACCAGCGCGTCGCGCATGGCGAGCCCCAGCGCCTTGAACGCCCCCTCGATGATGTGGTGGCGGTCCGTGCCCCGCAGCACCCGCAGGTGCAACGTGCTCCCCGCGTGCTCGGCAAAGGAGCGCATGAAGTGGTCGTACAGCGAACTCGGGACCGGCCCCTCGTAGTAGAAGCGCCCGCCGATGTCGATGGCGCATTCGACCAGCGCCTCGTCCATGGGGATTGTGCGGTGCCCATAGCGGGCCGCCGTGGCCGGCACGGCGTCCTTAAACGCCGCGCCTAACGCGATCGCCACGTCCTCGATGACGTGGTGGCGCAGGTCCCCGCGGGCCTGCACGGTGAGTCCCAGCCCCGCGTAGCGCGCCCACGTCAGCAGCATGTGGTCGAGGAAGGGGATGGACGTGTCGACCGCCACGTCGCCGCCCCCCAAGGTCAGCGTCACCCGGATGCTCGTTTCGCGCGTCTCGCGCTCGATGGTGCCCATGCGGTCCTCGTCAGGCGTGCGGTGTCGTATTGCGTGTCGCGTGGCGCGATGCGTCGCGCGACATGAGAAGGGAGACTAGACGGAGAACTCGTCGACAATGGCGCGGGGGTCGATCGCGCCGGTGTACAGCGCCATCCCGATCACGGCGCCGCTCACCCCGCGATCCTGCAGGGCGTGCAGGTCGCCGACACTCCCCACCCCGCCGGCGGCGTACACGGGGAACGCCGCGGCATCCACCACGTCCTCCATCAGCGGGAGGTCGGTCCCTTGAAGCTGCCCCTCGCGATGCACCGCCGTCACCAGCAGCGCCGCCAGCGGGAGGGTACTGACCTCCTCCACCATGTCCAGGATGTCGCGCGGGAGCGTGCGCTGCCATCCGCGCGTGACCACCTTCCGGTCGCGCACGTCGGCCGCCACGATGATCTCGCCCGGGTTGTCGTGAGCCAACTCGGCCAGCCAGTCCAGATCCTCGAGCGCCCGCGTCCCCACGATGGCGTAGCGCGCCCCCTCGTTGAGGATGTCGTCGACGGCGTCGGTGGTGCGTAGCCCGCCCCCCACCTGCACATCGGCCCCGCCCTCGCGCAGGATCTCGCGCACGATGGCCAGGTTGTTCCCCTTGCCTAACGCCGCATCCAGGTCCACCACGTGCAGGCGCGCGAAGCCGAGGCGCACCCACTCGCGCGCCACCGCGGCGGGATCGGCCAGGCGCACGCGTTCCTGGGCGTACTCCCCGCCTACCAGCTGCACGCACGCCCCCTCCCGGAGGTCGACGGCCGGAATCGCGATCATGCGAGCATCTCCCGAAGGAAGGCATGGACGAACGCCACGCCGGCGCTCGACGATTTCTCAGGATGAAACTGCACCCCCACCGTACGCCCCACTCGAACGGACGCGGGGAACCGATCTCCTTCGTGCGTGCTCCACGACGTCACGCAGGCGAGATCCGTGGGACGGCAGATGAACGAGTTGGCGTAGTACACGTCCCGCAGCCCCGACTCGGCAAACAAGGGATCGCGCGCGTCGTCGGCGGCGTTCCAGCCAATCTGCGGCAACCGCTCGGCGCGAATGCGCTCCACACGACCCGGAATCACCCCCAGGCCAGCGCCGGGCCCCTCGTCGGACGTCTCGAGCAGCAGCTGCATGCCCAGGCAGATCCCGAGGCACGGGAGCCCGGCCGCGAGTGCCGCACGCATCGCCACGCGTCCAGGCGCCAGGCGCTCGGCGGCGGGCGTGAAGGCGCCAACGCCCGGGAGCAGCAAGACATCGGTCTCGATCGCGCGCGCCGGGTCCACCTCGATCACCGGTGCCGTGCCGAACGACGCGACGGCCTTGGCCAGCGAGTGCAGGTTCCCCGCGCCATAGTCGAAGATCGTGATACGGGAGTGACGCGACTCAGGCATCGGCTCGCTCCCCGGCGTTGAAGGGGCGCGCCTCATGCGGAAGGATCGCCAGCAGCGCATCCAGCACCCGCTGCATCACCGCCCAGTCGGCGATGCTGATCCGCAGCGCGTCGCCGATCCCCGGGAGCCCCACGAAGTGCCGGACCAGGATGCCACGCTCGCGCAGCGCCGCATGCGCGGCGCGCGAGTCCCCGACCGGGAGCAGGACGAAGTTCGCCGCACTGGGCAGCGGAGCGAACCCCGCGCCACGCAGCGCGGCGATGAACCGCTCGCGCGCGGCCACGATGCGCGCGACGCCATCCGTGACCCACGCGAGGTCCTCGGTGACGGCCGCGAGTGCGGCCCGCTCGCCTAACGCCGTGACCGTGAACGGTCCGCGCGCCTTTTCCAGCTCGGCGATGAGTGGCCGCGCCCCTACGGCGAATCCCACGCGCATCCCCGCCAGCCCGAACGCCTTCGAGAAGGTGCGGAAGACGAGCGAGCGTCCATGTGCCGGCGCCTCACGCGCCAGGTTGCTGCCGGCAAACTCGGCGTACGCCTCGTCGACGAAGGTGAGCCCGCGCGCCTCGCGCAACACCTGCTGCAGTGCAGCGGCGGCCATCGGGAGTCCGGTCGGGTTGTTGGGGGTGCAGACGTACGTGATGGGCGCCTGTGCCGCCACCAGCGCGTCGGCGTCGGCGTCGAAGCGCGCGGTGAGCGGAACAGGAACAGGCGTGAGCGAGTTGCTCGTCGCGAAGACCTTGGCCATCACGAACGTCGGATCCATGTAGGCCACGCGATCACCGGGTTCCCCCAGCGCCCGAAAGGCGCAGCTCATGATCTCGTCGGACCCACACCCCACCATGATCTCGTCAGGCGACACCCCCACGTAGGCCGCGATCCCCTCGCGCAGCGCGCGCGAGTAGGTGCTGGGATAGTGGGCCAGGCGGTCGCCGACTCCCGCGGCGATCGCCCGCAGTGCAGCTGGCGGCGCGCCGAAGGGCGACGTGTTGTCGGCGAGCGTGATCTCGCACGGCGTGGGATCGACGTCGTAGGCGCGGAGCCCCTGATACACGGCGCGCGGTGTCCACGCGCGCGGCGCTGCTCCGGCGCGCGGCGCTTCTCCGGCGCCGCTCACGCCCCGCCCCCGGGGATGCCGGCCGAGATGCTCCACGCCCGCGCGGCTCGGGCATGTCCGTCCAGCCCCTCGGCGTCGGCAAAGTTGCCCACGTCGGTGGCCAGCCGCGCCGCCGCGTCGGGGGTCACGCGCTGGTACGTCGTCCACCGGATGAAGTCGAGCGTCGACAGCCCGGAGTACGACCGCGCCAGCCCGTTGGTCGGGAGCGTGTGGTTCGCTCCGGTCATATAGTCGCCAAACGATACAGAAGCGGTCGTCCCCACGAAGATGGTCCCCGCGTTGCGCAGGTCACCGAGGATGGCGTCGGGCGCGGCCACCGCCAGCAGCAAGTGCTCGGGGGCGTAGGCGTTGGAGAGCGCGACCGCCGCCCCCAACGTGTCGACCGAGATCACGCCGCCGTTGGCCTCCAACGCCTGCTTGATGATGCTCGCCCGCCCATAGCCGCCAACCATCGTCTCCAGCGCCGTCTCGATCTTCGCCGCCACGTCATCGCCCACGGCCACCGCCACGACGCAGGCCAGCGGATCGTGCTCGGCCTGCGCCAGGATCTCGCGCGCCACCTGCGCGGTGTCGCACGAACTGTCGGCGATCACCAGCAGCTCGCTCGGCCCCGCCGGCGAGTCGATCGCGCACGCCTTCGCCACCTGCACCTTGGCTTCCGTCACCCAGGCGTTCCCCGGGCCGACGATACGATCGACGCGCGGGACGCTCTCCGTCCCGTACGCCATGGCCGCGATGGCCCCAGCCCCACCTAACGCGAACACCCGGTCCACCTTGGCGATCGCGCACGCCGCTAGCACCGCCGCCGAGGGGAGCCCGTTGCGCCCAGGCGGGGAGCAGAGGATCACCTCGCCCACGCCGGCCACGCGCGCCGGGATCGCGCCCATCAGCACCGAGGAGGGATACGCGGCGCGCCCACCCGGAGCGTACACCCCGACCGTGCCTAACGGGTCCGGCCGGCGCCCGATCGTGATGCCGGGCTCCGTCTCCACCTCGGTAAGCACCGGGAGGAAGGCACGGTGTGCCGCCTCGATGTTGCGCGCCGAGCGCTCCATGGCCGCGCGCACCTTGGGGTCGATCGACTCCAGCGCCTTGTGCCACTCGGCCTTGGGAACATCGAGCCGCTTGAGCGAGACGAGGTCGTACTCGCGCGCCAGCGACTTGAGGACGGTGTCCCCCTGGTGGCGCACCGCGTCGATCGTCGCGCTCACCGTGTCGCGCAACACGTCGTCGTCGGCGGTCGAGCGGTCGATCAGCCCCTTGAGTCCGTCGGCACCTAACGACGACGCGGCGCCGCGAAAGCGCAGCTTGAGTGTGCTCTTGGTCTCGCTCACGGCATCAGCCTCTCGATTCGAGTCACCAGGATCCCCTCGGCCCCAAGCGTCTTGAGCGAGGCGATGGTGCGATAGATGGTCGCGGCGGGCACCACGGCGTGCACCGCCACATGGCTCCCCCCGTTCATGATGTCGATCACCGTCGGTCCATTGAGCCCCGGGATCACTTCCTTCACCTGCGGCAGCGCTTCCCGCGGTACGTTGGCCATCAGGTACCGCTGGCCGCGCGCCCGCAGCACCGACTCGAGCGCTGACGTCAGCTCCGACAATGCCTGCCCCTTGGCCGGGTTCCGCTCCGCGGCCCCCGGCGCGGCGATCAGGCGGGCCGTCGACAGCATGACCGTCTGCACTTCGCGCAGCCCGTTCACCTTGAGCGTCGAACCGGTCGACGTCAGGTCGACGACGACGTCGGCGATGCCAAGGTGCGGCGCGATCTCGGCCGCCCCGCTCACGGGGACGACCTCCACGTCGACCGAGTGCTGCTTGAAGAAGGCACGCGTGATCCGCGGAAAGACCGTCGCCACGCGCGACCCGCGCGCCAGATCGGAGACCGCCCGCGTCGGCGACTCATCACGCACCGCCACCACGAGGCGACACTTCCCGAAGCCGAGGTCGAGTCGGGAGTCGAGCGGCCGCTCCGACTCGCAGACCAGGTCCCACCCCGTCACCCCAGCGTCGGCGGCCCCGTCGGCCACGAACTCGGGGATGTCCTGCGCCCGAACGAAAATCGCTTCGAACTCACCGCCGAGCGACGCGGTCAGGGCACGCTCGCCGGAGGCACGGACCTCGAGACCGGCGTCATTGAAGAGCTCGCGCGCTTCTTCGGCGAGCCGCCCCTTATTGGGCAAGGCAATCTTGAGCATGGTGCGGAGGCGGGTCCTGCGTGAAGGATGGTCGAGCGGCGATCGAACAGCGGGGCGGGCGGCCGATCAGCTGGCACACCACAGGGTCGAACAAACAAAAAGGCCCGTCCATGGTGGACGGGCCTCGGCACTCATTCGCTTGCCGCTGGCGTTGTGGCTGCCAACTACCGCACGCGAACTACGCCCAGACCCGTCGGGGTATGGCCGTGATGCGCGTGATGGTGGTGGGTCACCGAGCGAAGCATGGCGCGGAACGTAGCCTTAGTGACCGAGGTCGTCAACTCGATCGTCCCCTACACGCGACATTTCGCGAGTCCTAGCTTGCAGCCCATGACACCCATGCGACCCTTCATCCACCTGACGCTCGCTCTCCCGCTCGCGTACTCGCTCGTCGCCTGCGGAGGGCGCGAGACCAACGAAGCCGATAGCGTCCTCGCCGCCACCCCGAGCGCTTCTGCGCCGGTCGCCGATTCCGGCGCCGTCGCCACCCCAGCGGCACCGATGCCCGCGGTGAACGCTGCCCCCATCACCGGCACCATCATCGAGGTGAAGATGATCGGCGACGCCAAGGGGTACCGCTTCGAGCCGGCGAGCATCGCCGCCAGGCCGGGCGATGGCGTGAAGTTCGTCGTCGTCTCGGGCGGCCCGCACGAAGTTGCCTTCGATCTCGACGTCGTACCGGCCGAGACCAAGCCCCAGCTGATCGCCAACATGCCGAACGGGGCCAACGGCCGTTCACCGCTCCTCTCGGTCGCGCAGGAAACGTGGACGCTCTCGCTCGGCGGGCTCAGGCCGGGCAAGTACCCCTTCGTCTCGACACCGCGCCTCCCGCAAGGGATGAAGGGCGAGATCCAGATCCAGTAGCCCTCGAGACGCCCCCTCAGGATGCCGCCGACCGGCACCTATTCGCGCGCCGCACTGGCGACCCGCCGCTTCCGCTTCATTCCACGGGCGGCGTGGCTGGGGGCGCGCGCCCGCAACGTCTTGCAGCGCCCCTGGCGTCTGCTGGTCATCGGGACCGCGGTCTTCGTCGGCGTCCTGCTCTCGTATCTCTTTCTTCCGGCGGGGGCGCAGGGCGTCCTCAACCTCCTTCGCCCCGACCGAATCGAGTGGCGTGACACGACGCTCCTGCTGACGAGGGAAAGCGCTGCTCGGGCCAGATTGGCCTCCGCAGATAGCTCACTGGCCAGTTTGCGTGCTACGCGTGCCGCGTTGGTGGCGGCAATGTCGCCGCCAGTAGCCACGGCCGAACAGTCGGCCGCCGGTGACTCGATCGCGACGAGGGCCGCGGCGCTCAGCGCCCTGCTGCAGCGTGCAGAGAGCGCCCCGCTCCCCGAGACCTTTCGCGCGCTGGCCAACACGCCGGTCCTGCGCGGCGACCCGCGCGTCCGCGCCCTGCTCGACTCGCTGAACGACGTCGAGCGGGAACGCGACGACCTCGGCGCAGGGGCCACGGTCGATCCGGTCTTCGTGGCACTCACGACGCAGGCCAACGAGCTGGGACGACGCATCATCATCGTCGGCCAGTCACGACTTGCCGCCCTGACCCGCGAGCAGCTGGCGCTGGTCACTCCTGTGGCGCCGACCGCTGCTGACTCTGCGGCGGTCACTCTCCCCGATTCGCAGGCGACCCTCGCGGTCCGTCGGTCGGCGTGGGTGGCGTACGAAGCGGCGCGGCGGACGCTCACCAATGCTCGGGCGGCCAACGCACGCGCCGACTCGGTCGCCTCGCGCGAACGGGCGCGCAACCAATTGGCACCCATCCCGATCCTCGTGGCCGGGGCGCTCATCATCGCCGCTGCGGTCACCTTCGCCCTCGCCATGTTCGACGAAATGCGAAGTCCGCGAGTGGCAGATGCGGTCGAGGCCGAGCGGCTCACCTCCCTTCGCGTGCTGGGGGTGGCCAGGCTGCGTGCCCTCCCGGCGGAGCGCAGCCGCCGTGCGGCCGATCGGCAAGTCCCTGCACTGCTCGATCCAACCTTCGACGCCTACCGGGTGCTCGCCTGGCACCTGTCGTCGCAGTGGCCGAAGGATGGCATCGTGACGGTCACCGGTGACAACTCGACGGTCGCTGCGGCGGTGGCCGCCAACCTCGCCGCCGTCCTGGCCAACGATGCACGCGTCACCTTGCTGGTCGACGCCGATCTGGCCGAGGAGCCGGTGCGGGCGCTCTTCTCCCTCCCCCGGTCGCCTGGGTTGGTCGCCGTGGTGGAAAACCGTCGGAAGTGGTCGGAGGTGCTCGTGCCGGTGCCCGTGGGGCGCGGGCGTACGATGGACGTACTCCCGGCCGGGGGGCGCGAGGCGCCGCTCGGTCCCGCCGAGTCGCAGGCGCTGGTCACGGAGGTGCAACGCGCCGCACGACGGCACGATGCGACGATCGTCGTGACGACCCTGGCGGGTGCCAAACGATTTCGTGCGGGCGATGACGTGGTGGTCTGCGCCACGCAGACGCGCACGCGACTCGCGACGCTCGCGCGAACGGTCGCGTCGATGATCGACGAAGGGGCCCGCGTGCGCGGCGTGGTCCTGTGGGACGGCCCGCTCCCGGCAGCGCCCAAGGCGCCGCGATCGGCCTCCGCCCCCGCGGCGGCCTAGGCACGGACAGCATGTTTGCCGATACGCTGCTCGCCGCCGAGCGCGGGCACTTGCTGCGGCTGGCGCTGTGGGGCGCCATGAGTGTGGTGGCCGGCAGCGCGATCCTGGCGCTGCTTTCGGCGCGGCGCGTGCGGTCGCCACTGCTGCAGCATTTCGCCATCCAGACCGCCGCGTGGGGAGCGGTCGACCTCGCGATCTGCGCCGCCGCGTGGCGCGGACTCACGCTCCGTGACCTGACCGGTGCCGTTGCCCTCGATCGGTTCCTCTGGTTCAACATCGGGCTCGATGTGGGGTACGTGGCCGTCGGGGTGACGCTGGCCGTCGTCGGCTGGCGGCTCACCCGATCGCTGGCGCTGATCGGCGCCGGAATCGGGGTCATCGTGCAGGGGATTGCACTCGCGCTGCTCGACCTCGTCCTCGCATCGCTCATCACCCGCGGCTAGCTTTCCGCCCCCCGTTGCACGCTTCCCCGGTCGACCCAGCATGACAGTCATCGGCTACTCCGACCGCATCAATCACGCGCTGGCCTTCGCTGCCAAGCACCACGACCAGCAGGTGCGAAAAGGGACGCGCCTTCCCTACCTCACGCACCCCGCCAACGTGGCGCTCATCCTCACGCGCTACGGCCAGGAGGACGAGACGGTGATCGCCGGGATCCTCCACGACGTCATCGAGGATACGGTGCGGGAGGCCTACTCGCGCGAGATGCTGGTGTCGCGCATCCGCGAGAAGTTCGGCGAGGAGGTGCTGGACACGGTGCTGCAGGTGACGCATCGCCATGCCGACGACGATGGGGTCGAACTCTCGCCCGCCGACCGCAAGGCCGACTACCTCGAGCGGCTGGCGGAGGCGTCGACTCGCGCCCGCTGGGTCTGTGCCGCCGACAAGCTCCACAACGCGGCCACCATCGTCGCCGACGTGCGGCGCACGGTCGAGCCGGACTCGGTGTGGGGGCGCTTCAAGGCAGGGAAGGAAGGAACGGTGCGCTGGTACCGCGACGTCCACGACCGGCTCACGTCGTTAGGCTTCGAGGCGCCGATCATGGGCGAACTCGCGCGCGTGGTCACGGAGCTGGAGGAGTTGGCACGGCAGTAAGGGAGTGCGTCGGCACGACGGGCGCGTTGGCAGAACAGGCACGACGGGAAAGGGCGCCACTCGCGTAGCGCCCCGTCGCCCACTCCGCCCCCCGCGTGTCGCTAGCTCGTCGTGGCGTAGCGCCCAGCCACGTAGTGCTCCAGGATGACCAGGAACTCCTCGACGATGCGCTCTCCCTTGAGCGTCGTCATCAGCTTCCCATCCACGTAGACCGGCGCTTTCGGATCCTCGAACGTCCCCGGGAGCGAGATCCCGATGTTGGCGTGCTTCGACTCGCCGGGACCGTTCACCACGCACCCCATCACGGCGACCTTCATCTCTTCCACGCCGGGGCGCGTCGCGCGCCAGACGGGCATCTGCTCGCGCAGGTACGTCTGGATGTCCTCGGCCATGTGCTGGAAGAAGGTCGAGGTCGTGCGCCCGCAGCCCGGGCACGCCGTGACCTGCGGGGTGAACGAGCGCAGCCCTAACGATTGCAGGATCTGCTGCGCCACCTGCACCTCTTCGGTGCGGTCGCCATTGGGCTTGGGCGTGAGCGAGACGCGGATCGTGTCGCCAATCCCTTCCTCCAGCAGGATCGAGAGCCCCGCCGTGCTGGCGATGATCCCCTTGCTCCCCAGCCCCGCCTCGGTCAGCCCCAGGTGCAACGGGTAGTCACACCGCTTCGCCAGGCGGCGATACGTCTCCACGAGGTCTTGCACCTGCGAGACCTTGGCCGAGATGATGATCTGGTCGTGGCGCAGCCCGACCTCCTCGGCCAGCGCCGCCGATCGGAGGGCGCTCTCGAGCATCGCGTCGATGTAGACATCGCGCGCGTCGCGCGGCTCGGCGGCGACGGCGTTCGCGTCCATCATCTCGGTCAGGAGGTCCTGGTCCAGCGACCCCCAGTTCACCCCGATACGGACCGGCTTGTCGTTGGCCACCGCGACCTCGACGATGGACCGGAAGTTCTCGTCGCGTCGCTTGCTCCCGACGTTGCCCGGATTGATGCGGTACTTCGCCAGAGCCTGCGCGCATGCCGGGTACTTCGTGAGCAAGAGGTGCCCGTTGTAGTGAAAGTCGCCGACGATCGGGACGTTCACTCCCAGGTCGTGCAGTCGGCTGACCATCTCGGGGACCGCCTGGGCGGCCTCGTCGTTGTTGACCGTGACACGGACGATCTGCGACCCGGCCCGAGCCAAGGCGGCGACCTGCGCCGCCGTCCCGGCAGCGTCGGCGGTATCAGTGTTGGTCATGGATTGCACCACCACCGGATGTGGAGCGCCCACGAGCACGCCACCTATCGAGGCAACGACGGTCCTTCTGCGCGCAGCAAATGTCACTCTGTATGATCCTCCCGGGACGGCACTAAGTTAAAGCGCGACGCCCTGCTCGTCTCCCGTCTCCCTCCTCCCGTCTCCAGAACCATGGCCGACCCCGAAATCCCCGACCGCGGTTACAACACCAAGGACGTGGCGGAAGTCGCGGCCCCGAAACGGAAGAGTTTCGCTCGCCGCCACTGGGGCAAGCTGGCCCTGGCTGCCATCCTCGGCATCCCCTCGGCGGTTCAGCTGGCCCGTTCGTATGCCGCCCTCGCCTTCACCTACTCCACCGGCGACCGGATAGGCTACGTCCAGAAGCTCTCCCGGAAGGGGTGGGTCTGTAAGACGTGGGAAGGAGAGCTGCAGATCTCCAACATTCCGGGGAGCGCTCCGGTGCTCTTCTACTTCACGGTCCGCGACGACTCGATTGCGGCGGCGATCCAGGGGGCCGAAGGGAAGCAGGTCGCGCTCACCTTCGACCAGCACCCCGGCATTCCGCTCTCCTGCTTCGGCGATACCGAGTACTTCGTCACTGGCGTCCGCGCGATCAACCCGCAGCCTGGGTACCCCGGCACCTCCGTGACCCCGGCGCCCCCCACGCTCCCCGTCCCGGTCGTCCCTCCGTCGGCTACAACGCCCGTCCCAGTCCCCTAAGAAAGGCAGAAGTACGGTGCGGCATTTCGCGGCCGCATCGCGGCGCGTAACCCCTGCGCCAACACATACAGCATTGTTCAGCTAGCCGGGCAGTCCTATATTCTGCGCGCTCGAACGCGCCCTTGGGCCTTTGGGTTCGGGGCGCGTTGTTCTTCCGGTGCGGAAGGAAGACGCTCGTCGAGCGGAATGTCCGCTGCATGGCTTTTGCCTGGGTCGGCGTCTCTGCGCTTCCCGGCAAGCTTACCTCAGGAGTGCAGTATGCGTACGACCGGCAAGGTGAAGTGGTTCAACGACGCGAAGGGGTTCGGCTTCATCACCCCCGACAACGGCTCCAAGGACTGTTTCGTGCACTACAGCTCCATCCAGGGCTCGGGCTTCAAGTCCCTGGCCGAGGGTGACGCTGTGGAGTTCGAGATCACGCAGGGTGAAAAGGGCCCTGCGGCCGAGGGCGTCGTCAAGATCAGCTAGTCGTAGGAACCACCCAGCCTAACGGCAGGGCGAAGGCCAGCAGGGCGTCCCGCGAGGGGCGCCCTGTTTCGTTCCTGGGCCACCACTCGCAGCTTCGGCGTACTCCCGCCACGGCTCGTCCCCCCCAACCCGCGGTTCGACGCGCCGGACTCGCCGCCTCCCCCTCGTCGCCCTAACGTTGGGCAACCGTTGCCGGTCGCCCCGATACGCCGAGGACCTCCATGATTCGCTCTCGCTCATTGGCCCAGCGCGCTCCGGTGCTGCGCCGCGTGCCGTACGCCGCCCTGCTCGCCGGGCTCGTGCTCGCCCCGGCAGTTGTGCCTCGCGCGGCCTCGCTCCAGGCGCAGTCGACCGCTCCTCGCCCCGCCGACCCCGCCGCTGATCGCGAAGCGGTGCGCCGAGCGGCCCTCGACTACATCGAAGGCTTCTACGAGGGCGATTCCACCAAGCACGTGCGCTCCATCCGCCCGGAGTTCTACAAGTACGGCTTCTACTTCGACCCCGACTCGGCGCGCTACCGCGGGATGCAGATGACCTGGCCCCGCGCCCTCGCCTTCTCGCGGCGGGTGCGCGAGAGCCGCAATCCGGCCCCGGCGACCGCGCCAAAGGAGGTCCAGATCTTCGAGGTCAACGACCAGACGGCCAGCGCCAAGGTGCGCGCCTACTGGGGGACCGACTATCTGCTGCTCGGCAAGTTCGATGGCAGGTGGATGATCTCGCACGTCCTCTGGCAGTCGCCGCCGCCGCAGCCCTGACAGCAGCCGGGCGTCGCGTCCCAGCGCGCCGCACGAGAGATTGTGGTCGGCTGAGCGCCAGGCGATCCCTGGTGCGCCCTCCCCACCCTCATCCGCATCGCCATGCGACGTTCTGTCGTGCGCACGCTCGCGCCGCTTGCCTTCGCGCTCCCCGCGTTGCTCCCGGCCCAGCAGCAGACGCCTCCGCCCACGGCCCCGCCTAACGCGGCACCAGGACAGGCCGGCCAACCGCCGGCCCGCCGCGGCCCGCGCCCGTACGCCCAGGTCATCACCGACAAGGCGGTGACCGATGCCGGCGGGATCACCGTGCATCGCGTCGATGAGCGCTGGTTCTTCGAGGTCCCCGATTCGCTCGCCGGGCGCGACCTCCTCTTCGTGACGCGCATTGCCGGCGTCCCGGCTGGCTTCGACGGCTTCATCTCGGCTGGGACGTCGCTCGGGGAGCGCGTGGTGCGCTGGGAGCGGCAGGGCGACCGCGTGCTGCTGCGCACCGTGGGCTTCGATGCGGTCGCCGATGATTCGCTCCCCATCGCGCTCTCGGTCGCCAGCAACAACGTCGGACCGATCCTCGCCGCCTTCCCCATCGCCGCCTTCACGCGCGATAGCGCGTCCACCGTGGTCGATGTCACCGATTTCTTCACCGGCGACACACCGGTGCTGAGCGGGCTCTCGGCGGCGCAGCGCCGCACGTATGCGGTGCGGCGCCTCGACCCGGCGCGTTCGTTCATCAACGTCGTGCGCTCCTTTCCGCAGAACGTCGAGGTGCGCCACACGCAGACGTTCGATGCCGGGGAGCCGCCGTCGGAGCGAGAGGCCGGGACCATCTCCCTCGAGATGCGCCAGTCGTTCGTCGTCCTCCCCAAGATGCCGATGCGTCCTCGCTATGCCGACGCGCGCGTGGGCTTCTTCTCGGTGTCACGGGTGAACTACGGCCTCGATGAGCAGAAGGCGGCGTCCCAGACCTTCATTCGTCGCTGGCGCCTGGAGCCCAAGGATCCGGCGGCGTACGCGCGCGGTGAACTGGTCGAGCCCGTGAAGCCGATCGTGTACTATCTCGATCCGGCGACCCCCACCAAGTGGCGCCGCTACGTGCGCGAAGGGGTCGAAGCCTGGCAGAAGGCCTTCGAGAAGGCCGGCTTCAAGAACGCGATCATCGCCAAGGATCCGCCCAGCAAGGCCGAGGACCCGGAGTGGGACCCGGAGGATATCCGCTACTCGGTGGTGCGCTGGGCTGCTTCGCTCGTGCGCAACGCCGTGGGACCGAGCACCAGCGACCCGCGCACCGGTGAGATCATCGAGAGCGACATTACCTGGTACCACAACCACATGCGCTCGTATCGCAATCGGTTGATGGTGGAGACTGGCGTCGCCAATCCCGCGGCCCGCTCGCTGGAGATCCCCGAGGAACTGATGGGGGAGACGATGCGGCAGGTGATCACGCACGAAGTCGGGCACGCGATCGGGCTCCCGCACAACATGATTGCGTCGAGCTCCTTCCCGGTCGACTCGTTGCGCAAGCCGTCGTTTGCCTCGGTCTATGGCGTCTCGGCGACCATCATGGACTATGCGCGGCAGAACTACGTAGCCCAGCCCGGCGACGGGCTCGCCCCCAAGGACTTCGTGCGCCGCCTTGGCCCCTTCGACGACTTCGTGATCAACTGGGGGTATCGCGCGCTGCCGCAGGCGGCCACGCCGGAGGCCGAGCGCCCGATCCTCAACGGATGGGTCATCAACCAGAGTGGTCCCTTCCCGTATCGCTACAGCGAACAGTTCCTGAGCGGGATCGATCCGCGTTCGCAGACCGAGGACGTGGGGGACGATCCGGTGAAGGCGACGGGCTACGCCATCGCCAACATGAAGAAGCTCGTCCCGCAACTCACCGCGTGGACGACCAAGCCCGGCGAAGACTATGAGGACCTGGCCGAGCTGTACGGAGAAACGTTAGGCATGTGGGGGCTGTACATGGGGCACGTGACGTCGGTCATCGGCGGCATGACGATCGACGCGAAGACGGCGGAGCAGGCGGGCGCGGTGTATTCGCCGGTATCGAAGGCGCGGCAGAAAGCCGCCCTCAACTTCCTGGCCGAACAGGTGGTTCGCACGCCGGGCTGGTTGGCGCCGCAGGACATCGTGTCGAAGATCGGCCCGGGGACGGGAGGGGCGTCGCTCGCCGTGCGGCAATCGAACGTGATCGCGCAGCTGCTCGACGCGCGACGGCTCGATCGCCTGGCGATCGGCGAACAGCTCGACGCCGCGAACGCCTATCCGGTGAGTGAGTACCTTGGCGACCTGCGGCGGGCGGTGTGGAGCGCGCCGGCGCTCCCGCTCGACGCCAATCGCCGTCAGCTGCAGCGCGTGTACCTCGAACGGTTGGAGGCGTTGCTCGCGCCGCCGCCGGCGCCGGCGGCCAACCCGTTCGGCGGCGGCGGTGCCGGTCGCGCACTCCCCGCGCTGCTGGTCGCGCCGAACGTGCGTCGCACCGACCTGTCGGCGCTGGCGCGCGCCGAACTGCGCGCGGTGCGTGAGACGGCGCGCGCGAGCGTGGCCACGGCAGCCGGCGTAAGCCGCGCGCACTGGCAAGACGTGGCCGACCGGGTGGAGGAGATCCTGGAGAAGCAGAAGGGGAGGTAAGGCCCCGGCGCCCGGGCTTCGCTGACACCACAACGCCCCCTCTCGGGTGAGAGGGGGCGTTTCGGTTATCCCGCACCTGGCGAAGCGCCCGTAACGCGGGCGCGCCAGTTCCCGCCTCACTTCCCCACGTTCAGGAATGCCGTGATGATCACCGCGTTGCTGAAGTCGATGAAGAACGCTCCCACCATCGGCAACACCAGAAAGGCCCGCGGCGCCGCGCCGAAGCGCTCCACGAGCGAGTTCATGTTGGCCACCGCGTTCGGCGTGGCGCCGAGTCCGAAGCCGCAGTGCCCCCCGGCCATCACGGCCGCGTCGTAGTCGCGCCCCATCAGGCGGAAGGTCACGAACATCGCGAACGCGGCCATCATCGCCACCTGTACCATCAGGATGGCCAGCATCGGGAGGGCGAGGTCGAAGAGCTCCCACAGGCGCAACGACATGAGCGCCATTGTGAGGAAGAGCGCGAGCGCGATCGTTCCCAGGTCGTCGATGGTGCGCGTGGCGATGCGCACGACGCCCGTTCCCTCGAACAGGTTGCGCGCCACGGCCGCCACGAGCATCGCGCCGATGTACGCTGGAAGCGTGACGTACTGCGCGGCCCACTTGGAGACCACGCTACCCAGTGCCATGCACCCGAGGATGACGGTAATCATCTGCAGCATCACATAGGCGGTCGGTGCCTCCCCCACCGTCTCCGTGTCGATCTCGGCGTCGAGCGACGACGCCTCGGCCTCTCGCGACGTGGCGGCGCTCCCCGCATCGGCCACACCGCCGGAGCGCAGCTTGAAGCGCTGAATCAGTCGCGTCCCCACCGGTCCGCCGATGATACCTCCCGAGACCAGCCCGAAGGTGGCGGCCGCCATCGCGAGCGCGACGGCGCCCGGCAGTTGGCCCTGTTCCTCCAGCAACTTGCCGAATGCTGCCCCCGTCCCGTGCCCGCCGGTCATGGTGATGGAGCCGGCAATGAGCCCGAGCCGGGGGTCCACGCCTAACAAGCTGGCGAGCGTCATCCCCACGCCGTTCTGCAGTGCCGCGAGCACCGAGGCGGCGATCCAGAAGACGAGCACCTGCGGCCCACCGCGCTTGAGCAACGCGAGCGAGGCGCCGAGCCCGATGGTGGTGAAGAAGGCGATCATGAACGGCGTCTGCAGCGTTGTATCGAACTCGAAGGCCAACATGCCAGACTGTCGCAGCGCGAGTGCCAGCATGGCGAACGTGAAGCCGCCGATGACCGGCGCCGGAATGTTGAAGCGATCGAGCACCCCGACGCGTCGCCGGATGCCGTAGCCGACAAAGAGGATCACCGCAGCCAACGCCACGGTCTGGATCATGTCGAGCTTGAGAGACGTCACGACGGAGCTGGGAGTGAGGATGAGGTGGACGCCGCGCGACGCGATGTCGTCGAGCCTGGTGAGGTACGCGGCAGTGGCACGTTCACGTTGAGTGCGGTTGAAGCGCGAGGTGCGCCAGCCCTATCGCCTCACCTTCCCACGCCCGTCCGGCGTCGCGCGCTCGCGCTCCCCGCCCAATTCGCGCACCGTCAGCAGGAACGCGTCGCCTCCCTTGGGCTGCACCTGAATCGCGACGGCCGGATACGCGCTACGTCCGGCTGGGAGCGCGGCCTGCCACGCATTCGCCCGCGCACTCCACGGTCCTCCCTTCGCACGCTCGGACGGCTGGTCGGTGACCGCCACGTATCCGAAGGC
Organism: Gemmatimonadota bacterium; assembly: GCA_016719105.1. NCBI lineage: Bacteria > Pseudomonadati > Gemmatimonadota > Gemmatimonadota bacterium. Next base: position 32,177 of record JADKAQ010000023.1, read on the forward strand.
CGGGTTGAACAGTACATCCTGATAGTCGAAGGCCACGGCCCCCGAGGGAAGCCCGGTGTGGTCCACCACCGCCTTCCACTTCCCGGCCGCCGGTGCCAACACCCGAACAGACTCGTCGCCCGATGCGTCGCCATCGGCACGAGCAGCGACGCACTCCTTCCCCGTGCAGTCGAAGAGATACAGATCAAGGTCACCATCATTGGCCGCTCGAACACGCGCGGTGAGCAGCGTGGTGCCGGCGGGCACATCGATGTCGTACACACGCTGCTCGCGTGAGGTGAGGTTGCCGCGATCGCGGCGCGCGCCCCCCATTGGGAGCCCCACCGCGCCCCCCGGGAAGGGAGCAAAGCTGTTGGTCATCGAGACATCGACGGCGCTGCTGCCACCGTTGTTGCCATCGCTGCTACCGTTGCCGCGCAACGCGGTCGCGATCGCCTCGGCGCCTAACGCCGAGACCGTGACCGTCACGGCGGTGGGCGGGACGGCGGAATCGACCTTGGCCTGCTGCCAATCGAACGTGCGTGTGTCTTCCACGTCCTGCAAGCGCACCTCCCAAACTCCCGCCGCCGGCTCGCTCACCCAGTACGTCATGTTGCCTGGTGCGGGCGCCGCCGCCGGGCCTTGTCCGATCCCGGTGATGTTGCGCGTGTCGGGACGCGTAATGGCCACGCTGGGGCGTCGCTTGGGTGCGTTCACCTCCACGCGCAGCGCCGAGATGCCGGCGGGGACGCGATAGTAGAGGTGCGTCATTCCTGGTCGCGGGATCTCCACCTTCTGCTGCACCGTGTAGCCGCTGTCGCTCGCCAGCACGTGCGCGGCGACGACAGTGGCCTGCGTGCGAAACTCCACCCCCGGTGCCCCGACGTAGTCGAGCGTGAGGATTGCTGAATGCACGCCGGGCGTGGCAGGGGCAATGCGCACCGGCATGTCGACCGGGCGGTTCAGCGGGAGCGTGATGGTCGACGCCGACGAGAACGTTGCGCCGTCATTCCCGAGCCAGCCTAACGTGAACGAGAGCGGTGCGCGCGGTCCGCCGGTCCGGGTGAGGGTGATCGTGCGCGTCCCCGTGTCGCCTGCCGCCCATCCCTCGCGCTCGAAGATCCCCACCCCCATGTGTGGCTCGGCCAGCAAGTGGCTCGTCGCGTGACGAACGGGGGCACGCGAGGTGATCGCGATCGCGCTGCGCGACGTGTCCATCGCCAGCAACGCTTCCCACGCCCCGGCGATGTTCACCACGCCGTTCCCCTGCTTGTAGGAGGGCAGATGCGCGATCCACCGCCCGGACGTGATCAGCGCCTGCCGCAGGCGATATGCGTCGTAGGCGACGCCGCGCTGCTTGGCCGCGCTGATGAGGAGCGCCACCGCACCGGCCGTCGTTGGCGTCGCGGTCGAGGTGCCGCCGGCAATGTTGTAGCCCGGGGGGAGCTGCATCAGCCCGGGGATCGCGGTTCCTTCGATGAAGCCGCGCCCCGTGCTCACGTAGTTGGAGGGGGCGATGATGTCCGGCTTCGCCGCACCGTTCCCCATCGGCCCGTACCCGCCGGTGATGAGGAGGTTGTCATCGTTCTGCACCCGCACGCCGTGGTTGGCCATGAAGTTGGCCTTGCTCTCGTGTGCCCCCACCGAGATCGCCCCGGGCGCCAACGCGTAGTCGTCGATGGCGCCTAGCATCGCGTAGTTGTGCGTCGGGATCACAATGGGCTTCTTGTACTTCGCAATGAGCCGCCCATAGATGACTGTCGGGACCAGGCGACCATCGAAGAGCAGGTAGTTACGGGCGATGAGCGAGCTCTGTTCGAGGAAGACGACGTCGACGTCGGGATGCTTGACCGCGATGATCACTGCCTCCGTTTGCCCGTATGCGGACCCGCCTTCGGCGACGTTCACGAGCTGCGCCCCGGGCGCCACGCCGTCGAATCGTCCGCTGGTTCCGCGACTCGCCACCGCCGCGCCCACCACCAGCGAGGCGTGGCTCGCCACGCCGAAGTTGAGCGACACAAGCTTGCGTCCGCGATCGATCTGCACCGCGTAGCTCACGCTCTCGCGAATCGGCGTCGCTGGGTTGTCTCGTCCGAGCACCCCGAACTCGGGGCGCGTGGCGTAGTCGGTGAAGGCCTTCTCGTCGCGAAAGTCCCGGTCCTGGTCGGTGTCGAGCCAGACGTCGTTGCTTGCCTCGTTCCACAGCACGGCAAACAGACGGCTCGATCCCTTGGGGTTACCGTCGCGGTTCAGGTCCTTGTCGATCCCGGCCCGATTGAGCGAGTCGAAGACCGCCTCATCCACGATGGCGATGCGATAGGTCCCGGACGCCGGCGCCGTGAAGGCAGAGTCTTTGTAGGTAAACGCGCCAATGGATGACGCCACGACCGAGTCCTTCATGCGCAGCCACTGTCCATCCTCCTCGTCGTCGATGTCGACCGCATTCCGGTAGCCAATGATCTTGCGCGTTGGCTTGCCGTCGAGCGTCGTGGCCAGCTGAAGCTCGGGGAGCAGGGCGTCGAGGCTCTGATCGATGATGGCGATCGTCGTCCCGCGGCCGTCGAACGTCGGGTTGGCCCGACGCCAGTCCAGCGCTCCCATGTCACTCAGCGGGTCGTAGCGATCGGTGAGCGGCGTCTCGGGGAGCGTCGGGGGCCAGCGCTTCTTCGTCGTGTCGAGCGCCGTCCATGGCCTCCCATATGGGGGGACGAATGGGAGCGTGGATGGCGACGACTCGTTTCGCGCCTGCGCCGGTGTCGCGTCGGCCAGGCCGAAGGCGCGTCCCAGGCGCGAGATCGAGACATCGACGCTATGCACGAGTGGATCGCGCACGAGACGCTCGACGCTGTCCACCCGCACATGCACGCGCAGGTAGTCCACGTCGTCGTCGCGATAGCGCACCGTCCCGCCCAGCCCAGCGACGAGTGCGGCAGCCTTGGCGTTGGCGCCGGGCATCGACGCCACGACCAGGGTGACGCTGGAGTCGCCACGGGCGCGCGCCGCCGCGATCTCGCCGCGCGCATCCTTGAACAGGAAGGGGCGCCGCGGTGGGTCGCCGCGCTGCTGCGCCGTGAGCGCCGACGCGCCCAGCAGGAGGGCCGGAAGGAGGCAGAGCGGCGAGGCACGCATAGGTCACCTGGGTCCTGGGAGTGCGCGAATCTCGGGGGCGGGGCACGCCCTGTCGAGAGGCGCTGAGTCGCGCGACAGCGTTAGGCAGCGGTCTGATACCTCACGGGGTCGACTCACCCATCCGGCGCGCCGCCGCGGCTCGTACGAGATCGGTGCGGGGACGTGCCCACGACGATCACGGGCACCCGTCTGCCCACACCACGCTCCCGCATCCTCGCCCAGTGCTCGCGGCGTGCGGGAGAAGCCGCTGACCACGACCGCATCTGCTGCGCGACCGGCGCCCCTCGCCCGACACTGGGCGCTCCTGTGCCTGGTCGCTATTTGGCTGCCGGCACGATCACCCCATCCACGACGTGCACCATCCCGTTGGAGCCGCGTACCGAGCCGACAATCTTGGCGCCGTCAATCGTGATGTCGGTTCCCGTCTTCTTGATGGTCACCGAGCCGCCATCGGCCATGCTGAGTGACATGCCGTCGGTGAGGTCTGCCGCGTCCCACACCGACGTCGTCACGTGGTGCTGCAGGATCCCGCGCAGCTTGTCGACGTTCTCTGGCTTCAGCAGGTCATCGACCGTCCCCTTGGGGAGTTTGTCGAACGCGGCGTTGGTCGGGGCGAAGACGGTGAACGGACCGGCGTTGGCGAGCGCGTTCACCAAGTCGGCTGCCTTGAGCGCCGCGACGAGCGTGGTGTGGTCCGGCGATCCGACGGCGATCTTGACCACGTCCTTCTGGGATTCGTTGTCCTCGACATTGGCCTGACCGACGGAGGGGGAAGCGTCCGGCGTTGCCGGCGCCGGAACGGCGCCGTCGTCGGAACCCGAGGCGCACGCGAGCGGGAGAGTCGCGACGAGAAGGAGCGACAGGAGGGAGCGGGGGCGCATAAGACCGAGCCTGTGAGCAGGAATGCCGCAGAAGTCGTACAGCTTTATGTGGGCGCATGCATGTGCTCTGCGACGCGCGCAGGAAGTCAGGGAGCGACCGGTGCGCGTGTCGTCGGTTTGCCACGAGGCAGGCCGGGTGAATCCCCCGCGCGATGGTGGGCGACGTTGGCGCGACGACGTTGCATGATGCGTCCGGTACCACCGAGCACGCGGTTCCCTCGCGATGCACGCGATGCACGCGATGCACGCGATCGACGCCGTGACCGTGATCACGCCGCCGGCGCGTCGCCTGTCGCTCGGGCTCGCTTGAGCCCACCGGATAACGTCCACCGCGCGGTGCAACGTCTCCCGAGTGGCGCCCCTTCCCGCTCCGGATAGCTTGTGTTCGCGGGCGACGAGCGCTGGGAGCCGAACGCAAACCGTGGGGACGGGGGGTGAAAGGATGATGGAATGCGAGCGGCAGGTCGTGCGTCGCGCGGCCGTGGTGACGGCGACCATGGTGCGGCTGGCGGTAGTTGTCGTGGTGGCACTGGTGGTGGCCACATCTGTCCTGGTGCGCGACGCCCATGCGCAGCGGATGGGAGCGGAGCCCAAGCTCAAGCGGGAGGCGATCGTCCCCGACAGCAATGATGCGCTCGCGCTGTATCGCGTCGGCATGCAGGTCATCGAGCGCGATCCAGCCAAGGCCGCCGATGCGTTCTACTGGGCGGCACGCGTCAATCCTGCCGCTGCCGAGCCGTTGTACGGGCGTTATGCCGCCCTGATCCTGCGCGACCCCACCCTCTTGCGCCGCCGGCTGCAACAGACCGACCGCAACCCCTCGAAGGAGCTGCGCCAGCTCGACTCGCTCCTGCTGCGCGCCCTCACCATCAACCCGTTCCTCTATCGTCGCTTCGACCAGACGATCCTGCGCACGGCCCTGAAGCAGTCGGTGACGCAAGCGGCCGGTGGCCCAGGCGAGGTGAACTCGTCCGAGCTCGACTACGCCATCACCAACTACCTCAACCGGGCCGGCCATTGGATGCAGGGGTGGATGGCGTACTCGGAGGGGCGATTTCCCGACGCGCTCGCGCTCTATGCCAGCGCGGCCAAAACCACCCGGCAGAAGGCGTCGATTCGCATTGATCGGGCGCGCATCTTCGGGATGACCGGCGTCGTCGACAGCGCGGTTGCCGAGCTGCAGGCGGCGCTCACGGAGTTGCGCGCCTCGGACGAGAAGGACCGGGTGGTGGTCTACAACTCGAAGGCCATGCTCGAGCATTCCATCGGGACGCTCCTGGAGGGGAAGGACGACATTGCCGGCGCCCGCGAGGCCTACGGGCGCGCGCTGCAGGAAGACCTCGCGTTCTACCCGGCGCACCTGCGCATCGGGCTCCTCGCGTTAGGCCAGCGAGACACGACCACCGCCATCAGTGAACTCGAGGTCGCCGCCCAGGTCGCCGCCGACGATCCGTACGTGCACTACACCCTGGGCTTCACCTTGGCCTACGCGCAACAACTCGACCGCGCCGTTGAAGCGCTCACCAAGGCGAGCACGCTCGAGCCGCTGTACGCCATGCCGCACGCGATGCTGGGCCGCGTGTGGGAAGCCAAGCGCGACGCCGTGAAGGCCGCCGCGGCGTACGACGCCTACCTCGCCCGGGCAAGCCAGAGCGACCCGCAGCGGGCCGAGATACAGCAGCGACTCGATGACGTGAAGGCATTCCTCAAGGGGCAGGACTAGCGAGATGGGATGGCGCGTCCGGCGCACGTCGCAACACGCCCTCCGTGTGGCGTCTGCCGCAGCCCTCGCCGCACTCATGGTCGTGGTAATGGTCGCGGTCGCGCCCGTCGCGCGTGCGCAGGACTCCACGCGCGCCGTCACCCGGCCACGTACCGCGTATGAGGACCTGCAGCTCTTCTCGCAGGTGCTGAACCAGCTGCGCGTCAACCATCCCGACTCCCTCGACACGCACGTGCTCATCATGGCCGCCATCCGCGGCATGGTGCGCGCCGCCGATCCCCACTCGTACGTGATGCCGGCGGTACGCCTGGCCCCGGCGCTGGCAGAATTGCAGCGCAAGGGGAAGCTCACCCCACTTCCGATCGCCTTCACCTTCGTGGGTGGCAGCCCGGTGATCGCGAGCGTCGCCCCCGGGACAAAAGCGGCGCAGCAGGATGTGGTCATCGGCGACGAACTCGTGGCCGTAAACGGCACGCCGGTCACCGCCGAGAGCGCAGAGGAGCTGGAGCTGGCGTTGAGCGGCGCGCCGGGGAGCGCGGCCGCGCTCACGCTCGATCGCATGCGCGCCGACGGGACTCGCGCACGGGTGGAGCGGCGAGTCATTCGGCAGCATGTCGATGACGCGACAGCCGTGCCCGTCGCCATCATGCTCGACGGCACCACCGGCTACGTGCGGGTGACCACCTTCGCCAACACCGCGGTGGCCGACGATCTGCACGACGCGTTGGGGCGGCTCGAGGGAAAGGGGATGCAGCGCCTGATCCTCGACCTGCGTGACAACGGCGGCGGCATCGTCCAGCAAGCGGCCCGCGTGGCCGGTGAGTTCCTCCCGACGGATGCCGTCGTCTATTCCTCCAGCGGGCGCAAGAAGGAAGTGATCGACACCGGGCGCGTGAAGCGGTCGTTCTGGAGGTCGGAGCGCCGCTACCCCATCGTGGTGATGGTGGATCAGGGGACCGCGAGCGCCGCGGAGCTGGTGGCTGGCGCCCTGCAGGACCACGACCGGGCACTCATTGTCGGGCGCGCGACCTTCGGCAAGGCGCTGCTGATGCAGGGGCTCCCGCTCACCGACGGCTCGATGATCATGCTCGTGGTGGGACAGGTGCGCACCCCGTGCGGGCGACTCATCCAGCGGGCGTATCGCAGCATCACGTCGCGCGACTACTACCGTCTGGCGGGTGAGGCCCGCGATACCGCCGGACGTCCGTCGTGCAAGACCGACCGTGGACGCGTGGTGTACGGCGGCGGAGGGATCTATCCCGACGTACTCCTCCCGCAGCCAGACGCCGCGCCGGTCTGGGTGGCCAGGCTCAACGAAGCGGACGTCTGGCTCGAATGGCTCGCAGGCTACCTCCCCAGCGACGGTTCGCGCCTCACGACGCTCGACGCCTTCGTCGCCGACGAGACGCCGAGTGCATCGGCAATCGCGCTCTTTCGGGCCCTCGCCAGCAAGCACCTGATCGAGATCCCGGCCGACGCCGACGCCACGCTCTGGCGGCTGATGCGTCGCGTGGTGGCGGGGGCCAAATGGGGCGAGGGCGGTGCCCTCACGCTGCGGGCCCGAGGTGATGCGCAGGTGCGTGCCGCGTGGGAGAGCTTTGCGCGAGCGGCGGAGCTGCGTGGGCCGGGGCAGTAGTCACCCGCTCCAACCCAAACGCCGACCGGCCACCCCAACTGGAGTGGCCGGTTTCCGTTCATCGGCGTAGGCGAGCCGGGGCGACTTGTCCCGAACTACACGGCCAACGCTCGCCGCGCCCGCTCGATCTGCGCCGTGACCGCGCGAGGCCCCGTCCCGCCTTCCACCTCGCGACGCTGCAGCGAACGCTCCGGCGACAGCGCGTCGACGACGTCGTCGCCGAAGGCCGCGTGGGCCGCCGCAAAGGCGGAACGCGGCAGTGCGTGGAGTTCGAGCCCCGTCGCCTCGGACTCGCGCACGAGCGCGCCGACCGCCTTGTGTGCCTCGCGGAAGGCGATCCCCTTCTCCACCAGGTAGTCGGCCAGGTCGGTCGCCATCATGCCGCTCGACACCGCCGCGCGCATGCGCGCCGCGTCGAACGTGAGTTCGCTCACCGCACCGGCCACGGCGGGGAGCACCAGCAGCATGGTGTCCACGGCGCCGAACATGGCCCGCTTGTCGTCCTGCAGGTCCTTGTTGTAGCCGCTGGGTAGTCCCTTGAGCGTCCCCAGCACGGACACCAGGTCGCCCAGCAGGCGCCCGGCCGATCCGCGTGCAATCTCCAGCGCATCCGGGTTTCGCTTCTGCGGCATCATGCTCGACCCGGTGCTGTAGCCATCGCCGAACTTCACGAAGGCGAACTCGCTCGAGCCGTACAGGATCAGGTCCTCGGACAGCTTCGACAGATGCGTGGCGATCAGCGAGCAGACGAAGACGATTTCCGCCACGAAGTCGCGGTCGGCGACGGCATCGATGGAGTTGGGTGACACCGCCTCGAAGCCCAACGCCTCCTTGAGGAAGGTGCGCGGCACCGGGAAGGCGCAGCCCGCAACCGCCCCCGAGCCTAACGGCAGGGTGGCGGTGTGGCGTGCGGCCGAAGCCAGCCGCTGCCGGTCGCGCTCCAGCGGCCAGAAGTGCGAGAGCATCCAGTGTGCTCCCGAGACCGGGATGGCGCGCTGCATGTGCGTGTACGCGGGGAGGATCGTCTCCTGGAGCGACTCCGCCTGCGTGAGGAAGACCTGTTGCACCTCACGAATGGCGGCGTCGAGGCGCTGGCAGGCATCCATCGCCCAAAGCCGCGATGCCGTGGCGACCTGGTCGTTGCGCGAGCGCCCGGTATGGAGCTTGGACGCCGGCGCCCCCGCCTCCTCGTGCAGGAGGCGGTCGATCATCGTGTGGATGTCCTCGTCCGAGTCGACAGGGGGCTCGCCAGCCGCAAGACGGACCGCGACCCGGTCGAGCCCCACGCCGATGGCGTCGCTCTCGTCTGTGGTCAGGACGCCGGCACGGTTGAGCGCCACGGCCCACGCCTTGGAGAGCTGCACGTCGAAGGGCCAGAGCCGGAAATCGACCCCGATGGAGCGGTTGACCGCATCCATGATGGCGGCCGACTTGGCGTTGAAGCGCCCCCCCCACAAACGGTGCCCTCCGCCAGCTGCAGCGCTGGCCCCGCGGTCCCCGGCCGGTGTCGGCGCGCCCGGGGCGTCGTTCGTTCGCTCGGTCACGACGCGCGATGGATCAGGATTGCGGGCCGGCAGCGCCCGTCGCCACCCCCTGCCCGGCGATCACGTTGCTCCCCTCGTACGCGCGATGCGTTGGTCGAAACTTCGAGCCCGCCAGAGTAGGCAAGGGCGATGGTCAACATGTGTATGCCCCGAAAAACCGGATAATCAGTCAGTAGCGCTGCATAATCTACCAGCGCGAGAAAGGGAGTCAATCGGGCCAGGCTCCGCCGACGGTGGCGATGAGCGGAGGCGACACGACCCGCGGGCGCAGCACACGGTGCAGGAGGCCACGTTATGCGTTGCGTCTGGCAGAAAGCCGGCTCGCTCACGACGCGCGTCAGCCGGGGGCCGACAGCTTCTCAATGCGCTTGTGTAGTCGCTCGCGCGCGTCGCGGGAGCGGCAGATCACGAGCACGGTGTTCTCCCCGCCAATCGTCCCCACGACCTCGCTCCACCCGGCCGAGTCGATCGCCTCTGCCACGGGCTGCGCACCGCCGTAGATGGTCTTCACGACCAGCAACTCTCCGACGCCGTCCACCGAGTCGCAGAACTGCGGGAGCACATCCTCCACGAGCGTACGCTCGTCCTCGCCGGCCAACGACTCCGGGGATGCGTAGCGCGGGCCGTCGACCGTGGGAATGCGGACCAGTCGCATTTCGCGCAGGTCGCGCGAGAGCGTGGACTGGGTCACCTCCCACCCGCGCTCCTTCAGGAGCTGCCGCAGCTCCTCCTGGCTCCCCACGGGTTGGGCGGAGACGAGCTCACGAATGGCCGCGTGACGATCGCGTTTATTCACGGAAGTCGTAGTAAGAGAAGTGCTCGGCAGACTTTAGCACGCGCCGCCGCGCCCAACCACCCCTCCGGAGACAAGACGGGTCATCGGGACGACGGGAGACGGGATTCCAATCCGTGCGCGCCATAGGCGGCCGCGCCGCCTACGGACTCGCCCGCCCGTTTTCGGCAGAGAGATTGACACCGGCGTTGTGCGTAAGTATGCATTATGCGTGCATAGAATTCCCGTTGGTGTCTTCGGGGCGAGTGGGTATGCCGGGCGAGAGCTCTGCAGCCTCATCAATGCCCATCCCCAGCTCGAACTGGTGTACGCGACTGCGAACTCGCAGCGCGGCGAACGCGCATGGCTTGGCGGGCGCGACGTCTCGTTCGTCGCCCCCGACGATGCCCCCATCCGTCAGGCCGAACTGGTCTTCAGCGCCCTCCCGCACGGTGCGTCCGCGTCGTGGATCGCGCGCGCGCGCGCGGAAGGGGTGCGAGCGATCGACCTCTCGAGCGACCTCCGCCCGGGACATGGCGCCCACCACGTCCCGTATGGGCTCACGGAGGTCGCGCGCGAACAGCTGCGCGGCGCCGAGGTGATCGCCAATCCTGGCTGCTATCCCACGGCGATCCTGCTTTCGCTGGTTCCACTCCTCGAGCGCGGTCTCATCAGGACCGGGTCGACGATCGTGGTCGACGCGGCGAGCGGGGTGACCGGAGCGGGGAATTCCCCGAAGCCGGAACTCCTCTTTGGCGAGGTCACGGAGAACTATCGCGCCTACGGTGTGGGCAACGACCACCGGCATCTCCCGGAGATGCGCGCGCTCGTGAACAGCTACGAGCGCGACGTGGATCTCCTGTTCACGCCGCATCTCCTGCCCGTGGCCCGTGGGATCCTGGCCACGGTGACGGTGCAGCTCAACGAGGAGATCGACCAACCGCTCGCCATCTGGCACGAGCACTACGCCGGCGAACGCTTCATCGAGATCACCGACCAGCTCCCGACGCTGCGTGAGGTCGTGCATCGCAACGTCGTGCGCATCACGGTCCGCAAGACCGTGGGGCTTCGCACCCCGACGCTCGTCCTGCTCTCGGCCATCGACAACCTCATGAAGGGGGCCGCGGGGCAGGCGCTGCAGAACGCCAACGTGTCGCTCGGACTCCCCGAGGGGATGGGGCTCCCGCTGTGACCACCGCCGCGCAGGCCGCCCCACCGCGCGCCGCCCCCACGCGCGTCATCAAGATTGGCGGGCGGGCGCAGGGCGACCCGGCCCTCCCCGCGGCGATCGCCGGCGCCGTCAGCGCCGGGGCGCGCGTCGTCGTCGTGCACGGTGGCGGCGACGAGGTGACGCAGCTGCAACGCCAGATGGGACTGGAGCCCACTTTCCACAACGGGCGTCGCGTCACCACCGAGGGCGACCTCATGCTGGTGCGCATGGTCCTCTCCGGCACGGTGAACAAGCGCCTCGTGGGAGCCTTCGCCGCGGCGGGGGTCAAGGCGGTCGGCGTCTCGGGAGAAGATGGTGGGCTCCTCACCTGTCGCCTGTTCGGCGAGGGGATCCTGGGGGCAGTGGGCGAGCCGCAGGCGGTGAATCCGGCGCTCCTCACTACACTCCTCGATGCGGGGTACACCCCTGTCGTCTCGCCACTGGGGCGCTTTGCCGATGGTAGCGGGTGCAACGTCAACGGCGACGACGCGGCGGCCGCCATCGCCGCCGCGTTAGGCGCCGACGAACTCCTCCTCGTGGCGGACGTCCCCGGTGTGCTCGACGCCGCAGGCGAGCGCATTCCACAGCTGGACGGCGAGGGGATGACGGCGCTCATCGCCAGCGGCGTGGCCAAGGGGGGCATGACCCCCAAGCTCGAATCGGCCCGCCTGACGCTCGAACGCGGCGTCGCCCGCGTTCGCATCGGGGACTTCGCCGCCATCGCCGATCCCTCGGCCGGCACCACGCTTCTCCTCGCCACCGCCGTCCGACGACCGCGGTAGGGTGGCCGAGGGAGGCCGGTGTGGCACGGGGTGGCGCGATGCGCACCCATGACACCCTCCCCCCCACGCCACGTCTGCGCCCCTCGCCGTACCGCCCTTCCGCCTTCCTCTCCTCTGAGGTCCAGATGTCCGCCACCGTCGCCTCGCACCCTGTGACTGACTCGCTGCTCCCGGTATACAAGCGCGCCCCGATGGAGTTCGTGCGCGGCGAAGGGGTCGATCTCATCGACGCCGATGGCAAGCGATACCTCGACTTCACCAGCGGGATCGCGGTGAACGCGTTGGGCTATGGCGACGTGGCCCTCGTGGAGGTCATGAAGCGCGCCGCCGAAGGGTTGATTCACACGTCGAACCTCTTCCGCACGGCACCGGGTGAGCAGCTGGCGGACAAGCTGGTCGCGTCGTCCTTCGCCGACCGCGTCTTCTTCTGCAATTCGGGGGCGGAGGCGAACGAAGGGGCCTTCAAGTTCGCGCGACGCTGGGCGCGCAACATCGGCGGGCCGGCCAAGCATGAGATCTTCTCGTTGCGCGGTGCCTTCCACGGGCGCCTCTTCGCCAGCGTCGCCGCCACGGATCGCCCGCAGTACCGGATGCCCTTCCGTCCGTTGGCCGGGGGGATCTCGATTCTCGAACGCGACCTCGACGACCTCGACATCTCGCTCAGTTCCGAGACGACGGCCGCGCTGATCCTCGAGCCGATCCAGGGCGAAGGCGGCGTGCGCGTCCTCGAGCCCGAGTTCGTACGCGCGGTGCGCCAGCTGACGACGGAACGCCGCATCGCGCTGATCTTCGACGAGATCCAGTGCGGGCTGGGACGCACCGGTCACCTCTTCGCCTACGAACGTCTGGGCGTCACGCCCGACCTGCTCACGTTGGCCAAGCCGATCGCCGCCGGGCTCCCCATGGGGGCAATCCTCGCGACCGAGGACGTCGCGTCGGCGATGCAGCCCGGCGACCACGGGACGACCTTCGGGGGGGGGCCCTTCGTGGCGTCGGTGGCGTCGCACGTCTTCGATCGCCTCTCCGATCCGCAGATGCTCTCGCATGTGCGCGAGTCGGGGACCTGGTTCGCCGACCAGCTGCACGGTATCGCGTCCCGCACACAGAAGATCCGCGCGATCCGCGGGGCGGGGCTCATGTGGGGCTTCGACGCCGTCGATCCGGCGGCCGAGATCATCGGTCGCGCGCGCGAAGCGGGACTCCTCCTGGTGTCGGCGGGAGAGCACACGATCCGCATCCTCCCGCCGTTGGTCATCACACGTGACGAGCTCGGGCGCGGCCTGGCCGTGCTCGAGCAGGTACTCAGCGCCTAACGCACGCGGCCGCTACCTGCGGCATTCGGCGACACCACGGGGCGCGGCCACAACGGCTGCGCCCCGTGCTGCGTCTCGTGGCGCATTGGCACTCCACGCCACACGGCTAGAAGACGACGCCGATCGCGAGCGGGATGGTCCGCACGCCGCTGAACGCCACGCGTTCCTCGTCGAGGGAGAGCGCATGCAGGCGCGCCTCCACGAACGCTTCCACTCGGCCGACGCGGAAGCGCACCCCTGCTCCGCCGTTGTAGGCGAGGGCCGTCTGGTTCACGTCGCGGTCACGCGAGGCGGCGAGGGTGTTGATGCGCGTCGCACCGACCCCGCCCACCAGGTACGCCCCGCGCGCCAGCGGGAGCTCCAGGTTGGCCAGCAACGAGAGCAGCGTCGAGGCACCGACTGCGTCGCTTCCATCGCCCGGCACGACGCGCGCTCCCGCCGTGCGCGACATCGCCAGCGCCGCCGGACTCATGGCCAGCGGAACGACCGTCCCCACCCCATCCTTGAGGCCGAAGCGACCGACGCCCAGTTCGGGGCGCAGGCGCACCCCCTCGCCCGCGAGGCGAATGAGGAGCGACACGGCGCCATGCACGCCGACGGTGTGGTCATCCCCGAAGGCGCCCGCAGGAATCGCGGCGCCACCAGAGGCGACGACCGCCATCGGGCGCGCGGGTGCCTGCGACCACGAGCGGGTGGGCAGCGCTGCAAGCACGAGCACGGCTGCGGCGACGGAGGGCAATGGACGACGCATGGGGCGGGCGGTGCGAGCCGAAGAGGTGGCGATCTCGATACAGTCTCAACGCGCGCCGGTGTGTCGCGCGTTGCAGAATGTACGGGACCCCGGCCGGACCGCACCACGGCGCGGGTGTAGATTCCCGTCGATCCTCACTCCCCGATTGTTGATGCGCCGCTCTCTCCTCGCGTTCACGGTTGCACCGCTCGTCCTCACGGCGTGTGGCGCGTCGGCGCAACCGCGCGCCACGCTCCCGCGCACGCGGCTGGTGGTCCACCTGTCGGTGGACCAGCTGCGCCCGGACTACCTCGACCTCTACCGCGCGCAGTTCACGGGTGGACTGGCCAGGCTCCTCAAGAGTGGCGCGTACTTTCCCAACGGATTCCAGGACCACGGCATCACCGAGACCGCGCCCGGGCATTCGACGATGATGTCGGGGCGGTTTCCCCGCAGCACGGGCATCGTGGCGAACGACGCCGGGGTGCTCGACATCCAGTTTCCGCTCATCGGTACGACCGGTGACCCGGCCTCTCCGTACCGCTTCCGTGGCACGGTGCTCGGCGACTGGATGCGCTTTGCGAATCCGCGGGCGCGACTGCTCTCCGTGTCGCGCAAGGATCGTGCGGCGATCCTGCCGTTAGGCAGGGCGAAAGGGGAGGCCTACTGGTACGCGCCGAAGAGCGCGATGTTCACCACCAGTCGCTGGTACGCCGACACGCTCCCCTCGTGGGTCCAGCAGTTCAACGCGCGTCGCCTGCCGCAATCGTATGCGGGGAAGACCTGGGAGCTGCTCCTCCCCGCCACGTCGTACGCCGAGGCCGACTCCGTGGCCGTCGAGTCGCATGGAAAGGGCTTCACCTTCCCGCATCGCGTCCCCGACGACGCGGGCGCCCTCGGGGAAGCACTGAAGGACTTTCCCATGATGGACGACATCACGTTGCAGCTGGCGCTGGAGGGCGTCCGGGTGCGTGAGTTGGGCGCCGACTCCTCGCGCACGGACTTTCTCGCCGTCTCGCTGTCCACCACCGATGCGGTCGGGCACAAGTACGGCCCCGATTCCCGCGAGTTGCACGACCACCTGCTCCGCGTCGATCGTTACCTCGGCACCTTTCTCGACTCCCTGTTCAGGCTGCGCGATTCGTCCTCGATCACCTTCTCGCTCACGGCCGACCACGGCGTGGCACCCTTCCCGGACGCATCCCTCGTCAGCAGGTACCGGAGTGCACCGGCGGGGCGGGTGATGCTCGCGTCCATCGTACGTCCCCTCTACGAGTCGCTCGCCAAGGCCGGGGTGGAAAGCGCCGGCTACCAGTGGGACGCTGGTGTCCTCTACCTGGACCCGGTCCACTTTGCACGCGCGCGCGTGAATCGCGACTCCGTGGCGCGTGCCTTTGCCCGTCGCGTGGCCAGCACCCCCGGCGTGATGCGCGCCGACGTCTACGCCGACCTCGTGAAGCGCGGAGCCGGTGCCGACGACATCACGCGTCGCTGGTTGCACATGTTTCCTGCCGACGTCCCGGTGGCGGTCGTCGTGACCCTCAAGCCGTTCTGGTACCTCGGGGCGGTGCAGGAGGCGAGTCACGGCACGCCGCACGACTACGACAGCCGCGTCCCCGTCCTCTTTTCCGGAGCGGGGGTGAAGCCCGGACGCTACGAGGACACGGTGCGTGTCGTCGACATTGCCCCCACGCTGGCGGCGATCCTCTCGCTACGCGCCATGGAAGTGCTCGATGGGCGTGTCCTGACGCGAGTGCTTCGTTAGGCGTGCGACGTCGCCCCGCCGTCCAGCAGGCCTTCGACGAGGCACGCTTCGGGACCACGCGCATCCTCAACGTGCGCGACGCGCTGTTGACGGGTGCCGAGGCCGTGCGCCGCGCCGACGGATGGCTGCGAGCCAAGCAGGTGGAGGTGGCCGATGAGGTGCTGATCATCACCGGGCGCGGCAACGGCAGCGTCGGGCAGATCGCGGTGGTGCGCGAAGAGGTGCGCACGCTCCTCAATCGCCTGCGGCGTGCCGGCGTGGTCGCCGAGATTCGTGAGCACACCCCCGGCTCGTTCGCCGTGCGACTGGCGCCGCTGCGCGCGCTCTTCGAGGCGCCGCCGCGCACGCGCGACGGACACGAGGGGCGGCAGCGCCACCCCACGCCCCCCAATCCGCAGTCGCTGGCCGGGTTGAGTGCCGAGACGCTCGATGCCCTGCGGCAGCTCGCGATGCTGTCATTGCACTCGTTAGGAATCCCGGCGCCTGAGGCTCGGTTCGTCCAGTCCGAGATGGAACGCGAGTTCTCGCTCCTCGCCCGCGCGATCGGCGGGCCGCTCGACGAAGCCGCGCTCCGTGCCGCCGTCACGCGCGCCCTGCACGAGTACGAAGAAGCGGACAGTTGATCCCGCCGGTGCGCGCCTGCCACCCCTCCCCGACCCACCCCACATGACCATCCGTCGTCTCTTCGTCGCGCTCGCGCTGCTCGCAGCCCCGCTGGGGGCGCAGGGCGTCACTGGCTTCACGCGTGCCAATGGCGACCGCCAGCGGCAACTCGAGCGAGCCGCGGTCGCCGTGCCGGCCCCCGAGCGCGCCGCGACCCACTCGCGCGCGCTGTCGTCCGAGCCGCATGTCGCCGGGACACCGGCGCAGGCACGCACGCGCGACTACGTGATCGAGCAGATGAAACGACTCGGACTCGAGACGGAAGTTCGCGCCTACGACATCTGGATGCCGCACCCCACCAGCGTGCGCGCCTGGCGTGTCGACGGGGCGGCGCAGGAGCTCGACCTGCGTGAAGGACCGATCGCCGGCGACACGACGTTAGGCACCCTCGGGGAGGTGCCGCCCATCAACGGGTACGCCGGCAGCGGCGACGTCACGGGCGAGGTCGTCTTCGTGAACTATGGGCTCATCGAGGACTACGCGCAGCTCGAGGCGATGGGGGTCTCGGTGCGCGGGAAGATCGCCGTCGCCCGCTACGGGCGCTCGTTTCGCGGGATCAAGGCGCGCGAGGCGGAAAAGAACGGCGCCCTGGCGCTGGTCATCTACTCCGACCCGCAGGACGACGGCTATGCGCGCGGCGATGTCTATCCCGAGGGCCCCATGCGCCCGCCGCAAGGGATCCAGCGCGGCGGCGTGGCCAACGGCAACGGCGATCCCACCACGCCCGGATGGGCTAGCGTGGCCGGCGCCCGGCGCATTGCACCTGCCGAGGCCAACGTGCCGCACATCCCGGTCGTCCCGATCGGATACGGCAACGCGGCGCTCCTGCTCAAGGACCTGCGCGGGACGTCGATCCCCGCCGCATGGCAGGGCGGGCTGCCGTTCCGCTATCACGTGGGGCCGGGACCCGTGAGGGCGCGCATCGCCATCACGACCGACACCGCCACGCGCCCCCTCAAGACCATCTGGAACACGTACGGGATCATCCGCGGTCGCGAGCTGCCCGACGAAATGGTGATCATCGGTGGGCACCGCGACTCGTGGGGGCCTGGGGCCGCCGACAATGTGAGCGGAACCGTGAGTATCCTCGAGGCCGCGCGTGCGGTGCAGGAACAGGTGCAGCGCGGCCAACACCCGCGGCGCACCATCGTCTTCGCCACGTGGGACGCCGAGGAGTGGGGGCTGATCGGTTCCACGGAGTACGTGGAGGACGATTCGCTGCGCCTGATGCGTGGTGCGGTCGCCTACCTCAACCAGGACGTGTCCGCGCAGGGGAGTGCGTTCGGTGGAGGGGGATCCCCAAGCATGCGCAGCATGCTGCGCGATGTGGCGCGCCAGATCGACGATCCTCGTGGTGGCAGCGTCTATGCACGCTGGCGCACCGCCGCCAACCTCGCGAGCGACACACTCGAACCGCCCATGGGCGATCCGGGGGGCGGCTCGGATTTCGCCGGCTTCTACAACCACCTGGGCATTCCCCACGCAGACTGGGGTTTTGGTGGCGGCGGCGGTGTGTATCACTCGATGTTCGACTCCTTCGCATGGATGAGCCGCTTCGGCGATCCGGGCTTCACCTACCATGCGATGGCCGCGCGCGTGGGCGCAGCGATGCTCCTGCGACTCGCCAACGCCGACGTGCTCCCGTACGACTACGTGGAGTATGCGCGCACCATGCGCCGCTACCTGCCGGCACTCGATCGGGCCATTGCGGCTGCCGGCGGAGGCGTGGACGTCGCGTCGCTCGCCGCGGCCGTCGCCCAGATGGAAACGTCGGCACGGGCCTTCGCGAAGGCGCGCGATGCCGCGCTCGCCGGGACGCCGGCCCCCGCGGCCCTTCGCTCGGCCAACGGCGCACTCCTTGGCGTGGAGCGCGCGCTCACGCGTCCAGAGGGGCTGCGGTCGCGCCCGTGGTTTCGGAACCTCATCTATGCCGCCGATGAGGACAACGGCTACGCGACGATCGTCTTTCCGTCGGTGAACGAGGCGCTCCGCCGACGAGACCAGGCACTGGCGCGTACCGAGATGGCGGACCTCGCCGCCCGCTTCGGTGCCGCCAGCCGCAAGCTGGACGAAGCGCGGGCCGCACTGGAGGGCGCGACGGGGAAGTAGCAGGATCTTCACGGCCACACGCCGTGGCGACGTGGTGGCGGAGGGCCTCCGCACCTGCCCGGGGCGAGCCAGTAGGCTCGCCCCGCGTTGTTTACCAGGGAGCTGTGGGCGCTCGCCGAAAGACGACGGCTAGTGCGACGAGGAGCAGCACGACCACAAGCGTCGCCGCGATGAAGAACGTCAACGAGCCCATGAGGCGCGGTTCGCGGCGCGCGGGGACCTCGCGTGCCAGCACTCGGCTGGGGCGTTGCGCCTGCAGGCGCACGCGCGCGAGCACCTCCCGGTGCGGGTCGTCGCGCTGTGGGGCATCGCGCTGTGGGGGCGCCGCTGCGTGAGGCGGCATCGCGGTCAGCCCCGCTGTGGGCGCTTCTGCCACATCGGTCTCGACCGCGGGTG
Source organism: Gemmatimonadota bacterium (assembly GCA_016719105.1). NCBI lineage: Bacteria > Pseudomonadati > Gemmatimonadota > Gemmatimonadota bacterium. The sequence continues at coordinate 50,809 of JADKAQ010000023.1, forward strand.
CTCCATGGCCGGGTGTGCCGCCCGCGATCGTTGCGACCGGTGGGGCGACGCTCGTTTCTTCAGCGGGAAAATCCGTTGGCGCGTCGGCGATCGCAACGAGGACCGGCCCGACCCCCACGACGCCGATGGGGTCCACGTCGAGGGGTAAGCGCGAGGGTTCCACGGCTACGGCGAGTTCGGTCGACGCGCGTGCGGGAAGAGTGGGAATCGGCTCGACCACTACGTCCAGCGCGCGTTCCACCTCCAGATCGGGCATCGGCGTGCGCTCGTCTCCAAGCCGGCCTCCAACTGGCGTGTGCCGAATGTAGGCGCGCGGCAGCACCTTCCCTTCTCCGACGGTCGCCCGTGGATGCTGCCCGGAGCGTGAGAGATGGAACCAGTGCGGCGCGCTGCGCCGAGAGCGAGCCGCTGCGTCTTCGGGCTCTGGTACCGCCGACGCTTCCGCAGCTACGGGAATGTCAGCTGGCGCGTCGGTCGCTGGCGCGTCGGGTGGTAACGCGTCGGCCATGGAGGCGATGAGCGCGGCAACCGGTGCGGCAACCGGCATGGAAACGGTCCCGGCCACGATCGGCACTTCCGTCCTGCTACCGCCGGCACTTGGGCGCTCGCCTCGCGCGATGTCTGGCTCCGGTTGTGTCGGACGGAGCACCGGGGCGTCACCACGCAGGACGGCGGCGGTCGCCGCGGTCGGTGGCACGGCGGCCCGCAGGACTGGTCCTTCCCCGAGGTCCGCCAGGCCGGCGCCTACGCCTCGCGGCATTGGCAGTGGCGCCGGCATTGGCGTCGACGCGTGCCCTCGAGTGACCGCGGGCGCTGCTGCGATCGGCGGAGCCTGCCCCTCTGCCAGGGCCGATGTCTGCGCCATTGCGGCTGGCGGAGTGACCGCGATCCGTCGACGTTCGGCGCGTTGGCGCGCCTCGGCGATGGGGGACGCGCCGGGAAGCCGAATCGACTCGATGCGTCCTTCGCGCTCGATCGTGCGCTCGCTGGTGCGCTCGCTGGTGCCCTCGCTCGCACGTTCGTTCGCGCGTTCTGACCTCATCGCCGGCGGTGGCGGCTCGAGGGGGGCCATGTCGAGCGGCACCTCGACGTCGAGATCGAGAATCGGCGTGGGGGCGCGTGGCGGTTCGTACTGCAGGATCTCGTCCTGCCCCGACGGCCCCCAGTGCTCGCCGGTCGCCGCGCCGCCGCAGCAGGTGCAGCCGAGACGCGATGACAGATCGATGAGGATGTTCTCGCGACTGAGCAGGTGCTCGGCGAGTTCGGTCGAGAACTCCTCGTCGGTGATCGTCACGAGGCGCCGCTCGGGGGCGCGCGTCTCCAGGGCCTTGGGCGCCGGACAACCGCCGGGCAACGAGAAGAACCGGCGACGATCGGGAGGAATAACCGAGTCGAACACCGCGGGCTGCCTGGCGAGCGAGATCCCGCGGTTCACGAGGAGGCGAAGAAAGTCCTGCGCCGAGACCCGGGTGTCGATCGACAGATCACGCGCGCCGGGGCAGCCGCCGATCATCGTGATGCGCAGCGCGACGTCCGGCTGCAGTGCGCGCAGATAGCGCGCCGTGGCGACGGACGGTGCCACGAGCGAGATCATGTACGGCGCCAGTTCACTACCCGCGGAAAGCAGGCGCGCGCGGAGCGACGGACAGGCGCAATAGATCGCCGGAACGCTCCCGCGCGCCGCGATCACTCGCAAGGCATGTTCCGCCAACGCCTCCTCACCCCAGCTGACGGGCACGACCAAGTCGTACCCACACGCGAGAATCGCGTGGGCCAGTTGCAGGGGACGCGCGGGGAGCGCAGCGAGGACGGCGTCGTTGCCGACGATCGCGACCTCGTACGGTCGCGTCGGGCTGTCGGCCGTGGGGCGGGGCGACATCGAGGCGGGAGGGAGCTGCTAGACGAGCTCAGCGATTGCTGAAAGCAATGAGAAAATGCAGAGCCTGTCCAGACAAGTCGCCCGGTATATTCTGCCCAGCTCGCCAGCAGGAGCGGGCGGGAATCCCCATCGAGTGTGAGAGCGTGGGAGTCGGTGTGCCCCGATCGTGAGGGGCGGGCCACGGGGGCAAGTGTGACAAGAGCATGTAACGTAACGCTTTACGAGGAACTTCTCTCCTTCCGTTTGCAACCCGCGATGCGCGATCCAATCAATCCGTCCGGCCAGAACACGCCGGGCGCAGAGAAGTCACCAATCTCTTCGGGCGCCTCCGCCGACGGTGCGGGGGATTCGTCCGCGCCATCCACCACGGGATGGACCGGGGTACGCCCGTTGCACCCGGCGGTCCTCGCCTCGCGGCTTGCCGATGGCGAAAGGATCACAATCGTCGACGTTCGCGAACCGTGGGAATGGGAGACGGCGCGCCTCGACGGCGCGCGCCACATTCCGCTTGGCGAGTTTGCCCAGGCGATTGGGTCGCTCGAGCGCGAGGACGAGATCGTGGTCTACTGTCATCACGGCGTTCGCTCGCTTGCCGCTGCCAGGTACCTGGCCGACCAGGGCTTCACGCGGCTCTGGAACCTGTCGGGAGGAATCGATCGCTACTCGCGCGAGGTCGACCCGGCCATCCCGCAGTACTGAGTCAGGGGGCACCGGTCGGCTCGGCGTTCCGGGTCGCCCCTCTGGGCGCGCGGCACGCGGGGCGTGCCTCCTCCCCTCCTTGTCCGTCACGCGGTCGGCGCGGGCCGACCACGGCTCTCACGCCGGGCGCGCAGGCGGATCGCCGCAAAACGCGCGACCCGTTGGGTGGCGGCCAACCTCCCTCGCCGGAGGGCGGGCGGGCGGGCGAGTATCGGCATGACCTGCGGCGCACTGAAGCGTCTGTATTGCAGCAGGTTAGGGTCCTCACATCGAGATGCATCGGCGAACTGTCGCGATTATTGACGCTGATGGCTCGGCGCCGTGCCCTTCTCCGGCCGAACGATCTGCTGCGTGGCACTTTGCCACACTCGGTTCGCATCAAGCTGCAGACTGTCAACAATCTTTACGGTGTTCAAAGTGGTGACGGGCGTCTCGTTCTGCTCGTCGAATCGGCGGATACACGCAAGGTCCGGGTTGGCAACACGCTGCCCCACTCCTTCCGACTCACGCGGATTCGCACGCCCCGTTTTCCACTTCATGCCGAGGTAGTTCGCATGCTCTCGTTCCGCAGCATTCGCCGCGCCGCCCTGCTCCTGGCCGCCACCGCCGGCGTCGCGCAGGCGCAGTCCGGGCTTCTCTCCAACACCGCCACGGTCACGATCAACGCGACCAAGCAGGCGGCGCTGTCGATCGCCATCAATTCCGGCGGTACGCAGACCATGGCCAGCCTGGCCGACAATGTGGTCAACACCTTCGCCTCGCCGGTCAACATCACCACGACGTGGGACATCAATCCGTCCGCGTCGAGCGTCACGCTCGTGGGCTACTTCAGCAATCCGACGCAGGCGCTGGCCAACGGCACCGACTACATCGCGTCCTCGCTCGTGAAGGGGCGACTTGGGACGAGCGGCGCCTTCAATCCCTTCACCGGCGCTGTGGTGAGCGGCGGGGCGAGCTCGGTCGGTGTCGCGGGTGGTACGCTGTCGCTCTTCTCCCAGGCCATCACCGGCACGAACAAGAAGTCGTCGCGCACCGATGACCTCTACCTGCAGATCGACCTCACGGGCCAGAGCGTCACGGCCGGGACGTACGCGGGGACGTTGAACCTGCGCGCCATCACGCAGTAGCCAGCGGCGCTTCCTTCCCCGTCGACCGACCATGCGGCGATCCCTGCCTCTCGTCACCCTCCGCCGCGCCGCGCTCGCCGTGCTCGTTGCGGGGGCCGTGGCCGCCCCGTCAGGTGCACAGACCGTGCGCCCGGCGGTCGTCGAGTATGCGGTGCAGGGGCGGGGGAAGTTCGAGCTCGTGAACGAGACGCTCTTCCCCCTCACGGTCGTGCTCGAACCCCGCGGGTTCCGCGTGGACGAGCAGGGCACGCTCTCCGACCTCCCGTTCGACTCGAGCAACGTGGAGGTGCGCCTCTCGGCGATGTCGTTCAAGATCCCGCCGTTAGGCACGTACACCGTTTCGTACGAAGCCAAGGCCAGGCGACTCCCCGCCTGGTTCATGGTCCTCTCGGCCATGACCGGGGCGCGCACGACGAGCGGACTCAACGTTCGCCTCGAACTGCCGCATGTCGTCTATCTGCTCCAAAAGGATCCGCTCCGCAAGGAAGCAGTCGCGGTGCGCGGTTTCGACTTCGACAGCGCCGGCCACAAGGCCGTGCTCGAGCTGGAGAACACGAGCCCTTCGCTGGGACGGGTGCTCGGGTCCGAGCTGAGCGTCGATGGCAAGCGGGCCACGCCCTTCGGTGGCTTCCCCCTGTTCCCGCAGAGCAAGCGCCGGGTCGAGGTGCCGTGGGATGGCGCCGAGCACCCGGACCGCGTCGTGCTTCGCTTTGCGCACTTCACGGTCGAGGAGCGCCGCGCGGGCGCTTCGCGTTAGGCGCGAGACGGCGGCATGACGCGCGTGCCGTTCGTGAGCCGGCGGTGGCGCCCGCGCCGATGGGGGATGGCCGTGCTGAGCGTCCTGGCGGCGGGCCCGCTGCACGCGCAGGTGAGCACCATCGCCACCACGCCGCCCACGCTCTCACCGGTCGGGATCTGGCAGAGTTCGGCCAACGCGCCCGCCGGTGGGCCGAGCGCGATGGCGAACACCCTGAGCCTGCGCATCAACACCGGGGCAACGCAGATCCTCACCGCCCTGGTGGACAACACCATCAATCGCTTCCCCACGCCGGTCAGCATCACCACCCAGTGGGACCTGGCCACGCTGATCACGGCCGTCGACCTCGTGGGCTACTTCTCCTCGCCCACGGCGGCGCTCAGCGCCCCGGGCTCGGACATCCCGTCGAGCCGCGTCCAGGCGCGCATGTCGAGCGGTCGGCCCACCGCGTTCACGTCGTTCACCGGCGCGCCGGTCGGCGGTGTCGGAACGCCTGGGGCGACGTTGCACCTGTTCCGCCAGCTGGTCATCGCGCCGTTCAACGGCGTGGGCCAGCGGACGGACGACCTCGAGTTGCAGCTGGACCTTCGCGGCCTTCCCAACCTGCCGTCCGGGACGTATCGCGGCACGCTCACGCTGCGCGCGCTGGCGTACTAACGATGCCGCCGACCCCGCGTCGTCACCCTCGCGCCCTCCTCGTGATGCCGGGCCGCGTGCCGGTGCGCGTGCTGGGCCTGGCCCTGGGCCTCGCGTTGGCGACGCGCCCTGCGGCGGCGCAGGTCTTCCAGCTGCAGGGGGGCGGGTCGTCGCTCTTCGAGGGATACGGCGGTGTGCTCCAGCGTCTGGGGCAACGGGTACGAAGGGTCGCTGGGGATCGGGTACCTCGACGGGATCCGCCTCGGGTGGTCGGCCCGTCGCCTCCTCGCCGGGCGCGACACGCTGCGACTCGGCAACGATGCCCTCCCCTTTCACCTCGAGACCGACGTCTTCGGCGGCGGGAGCGCGATCCTCGCACAGGGGGCGTCGCTGCAGCGCCGCCGCGGGCGCACCACCCTCCAGGCCTTTGGCGGCGCCAGCGCGAATGCGGTCGCGGCGCCGTACTTCGCCTCCAACACGCCGTCCCGGGCCATGGCCTATGTGCGCGCGCAGTACGACGTGCGCCGCAACCTGTCGGTCATGGGGCACGCCGTGGCCACCAATCGGCAGACGGTCCTCGGATCGGTCCGCTGGGTACCAGCGTTAGGCGTGACGACCGGTGCGACCGCGGGCATCGGCAGTGACGCGCCCTATGCCGCCGCCTCACTCGACGCGCGCACGTCGCGCCTCGACGTCAGGGCGGTCTACGCGGCCATGGGCAACGGCTTCCGGCGCGCCTCGGCCCCGATGCCGCTCCAGAGCGAGCTGGAACGCGAGAACATCCTCCTGACGTGGCGCGCGCTCCCCGCCCTCACGCTCTCGGCCGGACGCCAGCACTTTCGACAGGACTCCGCCTTTCGCGGCCTGCCGCAGCGGGCGGAGCTGAACCAGGTCTCGGCCAACGCCACGCTGTTCGGCACGACGGTGTCATCGGGGTGGTACTTCTCGCGCGCGGGCGGGATGCGCAACCTCAGTTCATCGCTCAGTGCCCGCCGAGATCTCAGCCCCCGGATGCAGGGCGAATTCTACCTCCTGCGCGTCCTCGAGCCGGAGCCCTCGCGCATCACGACGCCGGTGCTCCTCCTTCGCGAGAGCATCACCCCCAAGCTGTCGCTCCTGCAGGTCATCACGCGGGAGCGTGGGCGAACCTCGGTGAGCTTCGGCGGCACGGTCAATACGGGCCTCACCTCGGTGTCGCTCGACTACCAGGTGGCCCACTCGCCCTACCTCACGACGAACCCGTTCGTCCAGTCGATCGGCCTCAACGCCCGGGTGCAGGTCGGCAGCTACGCACTCACGTTAGGCAGCTTCGTGACGCCGGATGGCAAGGTGCACTACTCGGCGCAAGGGAGCACGTTCTTTTATCGGGGCCTCACCAATCTCGCTGGGCCGCTCGCCGGCAACGCGGGCGGGCGCGTGGACCGCTTCGTCATCACGGGACGTGTGGTCGACGAGGCCGGTGCGCCCGTCGAGGGGGCGGCGGTGGAGATCGGATCCGAGGTGCTCTACACCGACTCGCGCGGCCGCTTCTTTCACCGGCGCCCAGTGACCAAAGCGCTCCCGGTGCGCGTCGTCCTCGATGACTTCCTCGTGGCTGGGAAGTTCGAGGTGGTCCAGGCTCCACGCATGGCGACACCGACGCGCGACGAGCGAGCCAGCGCCCTCACCATCGTCGTTCGCCGCGTCACGTCGCGGCCGTGATGCGCCGCCCGGTACGTCACCGCGGGCGATCCCCGCGGGCGATCACTCGCGAGCGGCGGTACACGCGACGGGGTGGGGCGCCACGGAGCGCCTAACGCGGCGGGATGACGATCTCGCCGGGCAGGTCCACTTCCGCGAGAGCTACGTCGCGCGGCACGAGCCGGAATCGTACGCGCCATGTCCCGCCCGGCAGCGTACCTCCACCGGGGGCCAGCGCGCGGACGCGCATCGTGTTCCCGGGCGCGACGCGCCCCCACTCCGCTCCGAGCGGATCGAGCGACCCGTCGGACGCACGGACATAGAGTGCGGCGCCCGGCGCGGGCGCGTGCTCCAGCCTGACCTCGATGCGGTCGACGTCGAACGGCGCGCCCGGGATCTGGATCGACGCATCAACCACCGAGTCGCTGCGGCGAACGGCCGCGGTGCCAGCGCGCAGGTGTGCCGGCGCAGTGACCGTGAGGGAAATGCTCGCCGAATTCGAGCGCAGCCCCTGCCCCCAGGCAAGGCGCGGCAGGATGAGGGCGAGGGCGAGTGTCCCCAACGCCACGAGCCACCACCGGCGTCCCCCTTCCCACTGCGCGGCGCGCGGCGCTCCTCGACCGCGCGGCCTCACGCGAGGCGGGACGCGACGAGCGCGACCGCCTCCCCCGTGACCAGGGCCCCCGGCGCCCGGTGTTCCGCTCCACGACGAGTGTCTGTCCATGGTCCCGAGTCTCGGCTCCGATGGGGGAGGAACTTGACTCGTGACAGCCGTCACGTCGAGCGATGAGACCGCCGGCAACCCCGCTCAGGCGCGGCGCGTTTCTCCGTGCGCGAGATGCCAGTACGCGCGCTCGAGCAGCGCTGCCGCCGCCCAGGCGGCGCGCGCACGCCGTGGCGGTTCGTCCATCGGTTCGTCGGTCAGCTTGAAGGTCCCCCAGTGCATGGGGACCATCGCCGTGCGATTCGCGCTCTCGTGTGGTGCGCAGAGGTCGAGGTAGGCCTGCACCCCTTCCTCCGCGTTCATGTGGACGTCCTGCATGAACCATCGGGGGTCGTACGCCCCGATGGGCAGCAGGGCCACGTCGAAGGGGCCGTGGCGTTCGCCGATGCGCGTGAACTCCGGGTGATAGGCCGAATCCCCGCCGAAGTACACGCGTCGCGATGGGCCGAGGATGCTCCACGAGCACCAGAGCGTGGCGCCCCGGTCGCGAATGCCCCTGGCGCTGAAGTGGCGCGCCGGCGCGCAGGCGATGCGCATGGCGCCTAACGATGCCTCGTCCCACCAGTCCATCTCATGCACGCGCGCCGCCCCGCGCGCGCCGAGGAACCGGGCCACGCCTAACGGGACGAACCAGGCGGCGTCGGGATAGCGACGCGCCAGGCGACGCACGGTGCGGTCGTCGAGGTGATCGTAGTGATTGTGCGAGATGAGGACCGCATCGATGGGCGGGAGCGCCTCGAACGGTACCCCGGGGGGCACCCAGCGCCGTGGGCCGAGGATAGGGAGGGGCGATGCCCGATCGCTCCACATCGGATCGGTGAGGAGGTTCACCCCATCCAGCTGCACGAGGAAGCTCGCGTGCCCGACCCAGGTCACCGCCACCTGCGGTGACACGACGCGCGCCGGGTGCGCGGGGAGTGCGCGCGGGAAGACCTCCGGCGACGGATCGCGCGGGCGTGGGCGCGTCAGTCGCTCCCACACCATCCAGCGCAACAGGTCGCGCATGCTTCGCGCCCCGTCGCCCCCGGGCCACGGATTGCGAAATCCGCCGCCGGGGCGGTGATGCCTGGGAAGCGACATGAAGCGGTGGCGGGGATGGACAGGGGGACGTCTCGCCGGCGCACGCGCCGCGCCGTCGCTGAATCCTCGCACCGTGCTGGCGCCGCCTCAACTCCCGCCCCGCACGAGGCACGAACCCGCGACCGCTCCTGCGTTGGTTGGCGGGGGTCCCGTCGCTCCTTACATTCCGCGGTCCCACCGGCGGATCTCCCCTTCCGGAGCCGCGCGCCCGCGCCGCGCCGTCGTGGGTGACGCGATCCCCACCGAGGTTGCCATGCCCGACATCTCCTGCTCCCGCTGTGGCCAGACCCGCGCCGGCTTCGAACGCGCGCCCTTTCCCGGCGCCATCGGCACCCGCATCGTGGCCGAGGTCTGCCAGGCTTGCTGGGGTGATTGGCTCAAGCAGCAGACGATGCTGATCAATCACTACGGGCTCAACGTGATGGACCCGCAGGCCCGCAGCTTCCTCACCAAGAACATGCAGGCCTTCCTCTTCAAGGCCGGGGATGGCGAGGACGTCGACACGACCAAGAAGGGCACGATCACGTGGTGAGCGGGCGCCACGTCGTCGCTGGCGCCTTGCTGCTGACGGCGTGCGGCGGCGGGCTTTCCCCCGCGCCGACCCCTGCGCCAGTGGCCACGCCGGCGCCAGTCGCCGCGCCGGCGCCAGTGGCCACGCCGGCGCCAGTCGCCGCGCCGGCGCCAGTCAGCGCCACGGTCCCTGACCGTCCCCCCGCGACCGTCCCCCCGCTCAGGGGGCGCCGCCCCCCACCGCCGCGCCATCGGGACTCGCCGAGCTCTCCCCGCCGCAGCGCCCGGCGGCCGAGCAGAGCGATCTGGCCTGGGCCGATTCAGTCCTGCTCACCCTGCCGGTGCGTGACAAGGTCGCGCAACTGGTCTGGCCATGGATCCTCGGCGACTACGTCGCGACGTCGAGCGCGGAGTGGACGCGCGTGGCGAAGCTGGTGACCGAGCAGCATGTCGGCGGCATCATCATTTCGGTCGGGTCACCGACCGACGTGGCGGTAAAGCTCAACGCGCTGCAGCGCCTGAGTGCGCTCCCGCTCCTCGCGAGTGCCGATCTCGAGACCGGCGCCGGCTTCCGATTCCGCGGCGGCTACTTCCTTCCGAATGCCATCGACCTCGGGGGGGCGACGAGCTTTCCGTGGCAGATGGCGCTCGGGGCCATTGGCGACACCACCCTCGCCTACGAGTACGGACGCATCACCGCGGAGGAATCGCGGGCGTTAGGCGTCCACATCGCGTACGGCCCGGTGCTCGACGTCAACAACAACCCGGCCAACCCGGTCATCGGGGCGCGCTCGTTCTCCGAGGACCCGGCGCTCACCGCGCGCCTCGGGATCGCCGTGACGCGCGGCATTCAGGACCATGGGATGCTGGCCACCGGGAAGCACTTTCCCGGGCATGGTGACACCGAGACCAACTCGCACCTCGCCCTCGCCACGGTCACCGCCACGCGCGCGCGACTCGATTCCGTCGAACTGGTGCCGTTCAAGGCGGTGATCGGTGCGGGAATCGGCGGCATCATGACGTTTCACGGCTTCCTGCCGGCGCTCGACTCGGCCCAGGTGCCGGCCACCCTGTCGCCGGCGGTGATGACGTCGCTGCTGCGCGACCAACTGCGCTTCGACGGCCTCCTGATCTCCGACGCGATGGACATGGCCGGCGTGGTGCAACGGTTTGGTGCCGACGAGGCCGCGAAACGCGCCATCGCCGCGGGCAATGACATCCTGCTCATGCCGGCCGACATCCCGGGAACGATCGACGCCGTTCTCGCCGGGATCACCGAGGGACGCTACGACGAGAGCCGCATCGACGCCTCCGCGCGTCGCGTCCTCGCGCTCAAGCATCGCTTCGACCTGCACACGACGCGCGTTGTGGATGTCGAACGCGTGCGCAGCGTCGTGGGGAGCGATGCGAACATCGCCGTCGCGAATACGATTGCCTCGCGTGCCTTCGTGCTGGCGAGGGACTCGTCGTCGCTCGTCCCATTCGCGCGAGACGGACGCCGGCCGCGCGTCCTGTCGGTGTCGTATGCGCGGCGCTCGGATCTTGGCGCCGGCGTCGCATTCAATGCCCAACTTCGCGGTGGCGTGCGCTCGCTGAGTACCGCGTTCGTGAACGCCGATGACGCGGCGCCGAATTACGCGCCCTTGCTCGCCGAGGCGGCGAAAGCGGATGTCGTGGTGGTCGGTTCGTACGTGAACATCACCTCGGAGACGGCGACGGCGACTGCTCCGCGCGCCTTCGTCGAATTCGTCGAGGCACTGCAGAAGCGCCGGGCCAAGGTGATCGTCGTGTCCTACGGCACGCCGTACCTCTTGATGCAGGTGCCGACGGTCGGGACGTATGCGATTGCGTGGGGCGGGAGTCCGGCCTCGCAGCGCGCGGCCGCGCGTGCACTCCTCGGGACGCAACCGATCACCGCGCGACTGCCGATCTCGATTCCGCCCTTGCTGCCGTTTGGCGCCGGCGAGCGTCGTGTCAGGCCGTAACGTGCGTCGCGGCCTCACGTGAGGCGTTGATCGAGGTGGTGCGGTGTTGGCGAACTGTCGCGATGCGTCGCGTATCGTCGCCTACGCCTCGCGTTTGCATGGTCTTCGCATTGCTCCCACGTTCAGATCGCGCGCGTGACATGTGTACTGCCCGCGTGTATCCAATGGCGATGGCGCGCAATGGCGCAATGGCGCGCAATGGCGCGATGTGATGCGCGATGATCGCGCGAGTTGATGCGCGCGAATGTCGAGCGCATGGAGCATGTGTGGCGGTGTTGCACGTGCGTTGACGTCGCGACGGAGTGCCCCTACAATGACCGGAGGCGGCGATCACACGATGGTGTGATCGCCCCTTGACTTTAGTATCGTACCGGCACTAATTCGGCCGGTCATGCGCGACCGGGCACCTTCCCCTCCTCCTCCGTCATCGCGCGCGTCGGGTCGACGCTCTCCGCACTCCATCGACGTCGCCCTCTTCACGCCGCGCGGGCCGCAGCTTGCCGTGTTGTGCGTGCGTGCAGCGGATCCTCGCGCGCGCGAGCGGTGGCAACTCCCCGCCGACTGGGTTCTCGGCGAGGAGACGCTGGATGCGGCTGCGCGGCGCGTGGCGCGCGACGCCGTTGGCGCTGACCCGACCTGGATCGAACAGGTGGGGGCCTTTGCCGATGGGCTCCGCCATCCCGCCGACGCCGAGCTGTCGGTCGCGTTTGCTGCAGTGGTCCCGGCCGAGGCGGTGGAGCGCACCAGCGGGGAGGCGGCGTGGTTCAGTGTCAGCGAGCCGCCCTCCCTCCCGGCACGACATCGCGCCATGCTGGACGCCGCGCTCGAGGCGTTACGTACGCGCGTGGACCACGCGCCGATCGCCTTTCGGCTCCTCCCGGCCCAGTTCACGCTGACCGAGCTCCAGGCGATGTACGAACTCCTGCTGGGGCGACGACTGCACAAGGCGTCCTTCCGCCGCGCATTGCAGGCGACATCCCTCGTCGAGCCCCTGGACGAGTGGCGCAGCGAAGGGAGGGGACGTCCCGCGCAATTCTACCGTTTCGCCGCACGAAAGCGCCGCGCCGCCCAGCGCGCCGTGCGCTTCGACCTGCTCTAGGCTGCGGGCCAGATCGGGCGTCGGGGGTCAGCCCCACCGATCCCACCGACCTCACCGAGTGCACCGCAGCTTCGCGCTGATCCGGTCGATACTAGCAGCGGACGGCCGCAGCGTGCGTACGCCAAGGCGACTCGACGATGCGGTGGATTCCTGACGGCCCGTTACGGGATCGGGACTTGACCGTCCTCCGTATTAGTTGCAAAGTGTCAATTACACACCCCGCGCGGGAGGTTGTCCGTGCTCGCCTATCTGGAAGCTCTGTGCGCCGCACTGAAAGCCCGGAACGTGCTCACCATAGGTGAGCTGCTCCGGCATCCGCTGGCCTCCGCACTTCCGGCGCAGGTCGTGGACGAGGCCCAACGGATTGCTGCGACGCCGCTGGGAACCGAGCACATCGCGCCGTTGCACACCTTCCGGCTGTACCACCAGACCGCCCACCTGCTGGGAGCCTGCACCGACCCGGCGTCGCGTCGCCGCCCCCAGGCTACCGCGACGACTCGGCAACCGGGTGAGCTCACGCGGCAGATCGAGCTCGAGCTCCCTTTCCGCGCTGCGGTCGCCTAGTCACGGCACACCGAGACGAAGACGGGCCCCCGCGATGTCGCGGGGGCCCGTGCGCTTTTGTCCCGACCGCTGTGCGCGGTGGCGACGCGACTAGAACTTCGCCGTTCCGTCGCCGCGCAGTCGAAGCAGCGCCTTGGCGATGGCCACGTTGTCCTGCGCGATTCGAAAGAGCTCGCCAAAGACGCTCTGAGGGCTTCGCCCCTCCGCGCGGGCGATGACGGGTGGCTCGTGTCCGTCCCGACGCGTAGGGTCGGTGCGACGTTCCACGGTGACGTGGGCGCGATGAGTCTCCGTGTCCTGCAGCGACTCCTCTTCCACGTGGACGTAGCCGCCCCCGGGGAGTTCGCGCTGGTAGACGATCTTGGATTCGGTCATGCGTCGACGCTGCCTCCACGACGGCGGCCTTACGAACGATCGGAGAGATCGCTCCATAGATGAGGGACGATCAATCGAGACGTCACGTCACCTCGCCGCAAACTTGGCGCCGCTTGGCGCGAATCGCTGAGACGTGGATCGCAAACAAAAGGGGCCCCGAGGCGCAAGCGCGCCCCGGGGCCCGGTGTTCCGCGTTCGAACTCAGGCCTTCAGGACGTCGGCTGCCTGCGGCCCCTTCTGCCCCTGGACGATCTCGAACTCGACCTTGTCTCCCTCCGCAAGGGACTTGAAGCCGGGCTGGTTGATCGCGCTGAAGTGAACGAACACGTCAGGACCGCCCTCGCGCGAAATGAAGCCGAAGCCCTTCGCGTCATTGAACCACTTCACTGTGCCAGTAATGCGTGCCATGGAACCGTTCCTCTTCCCCTGCGGGGCAAAACTGTGGAGCTGACCGGCAGGAACAACGCCCTCGCGTTCACTCCTCCCGATCGGGATGCGGGAGCTGGCGCCCGTGCCAAACCCTCCGCGAAAAAAACTCGCGCATTCGGCGACGACCGAATGCGCGAGCGCCTACGATCGAACCGCGAATGAGAATCCCGACTAAGCTGCTCCCGCAATATAGCGGGCCGTGCGTCCGCACGCAGTACATGTCAATGTCACATGTGAACGCGGGGGCGGGGGAAAGTGGTCGGGCGACCGTTCAATCGAGCCACTGCACGACGGACAACTCAGGGGTTCGCCGGTACGATCGCTCGCAATGAGATGCAGCGCCTGCGCCGGATTGTAGGTCGCCGGCCGTGGCTTTCTCATGAGACCTCCTAGACAGGAACGATTCACGCGCGGTGTCGGCAAAGCCGCGCTACTGAGGAAGGTAACCGGCAAAGGCCGCAAATCCAAATATGGCAGCGATTTGCATGGCCATACCGCGTCGACTTCCTCAGAAACAACCTCGCGGCAACCCGACTGGACGACCACACCCAGCTCACACGGTGCCCCACAGAGGCACCCATCGACCGGTTAGCGGTTCGTCGTAGAACGCGCGCGGGCTCGCAAGTGTTGTACGGGAAAGCAGGAATTCGGTTCCACCTAATCTCCTCCCAGACACGGCCAACTGACGACCCTGCTTTCTGGAGTCACGCTTCGGTTGTCAGGCGAACGAGAAGGCCTGGGGGGCTTCGAGGAGGAGGGAGCCCTATTCCCAGGCGTGGGGGCGGCGCCAGATCCGTCGACCGACGCGCCACGGACGTCGATCGCTCACCTCTCCGCCACCAAAGTGCTCGTCCTCTGCCAGCGATTCGGCCATGTCGTTCGCCTTCGCGGAGCTTTCGTCGGCCCAATGGAGCAACTCTGCCTCAACCGTCATCGGCGGAACGGGGCTCCCGAACTCGAGCGATCCGTGATGCGAGAGAATCATGTGCTGCAGTTCGAGACGCTGCGAATCCGATAGCAGGCTGCGGGGAACGTCCTGTAGTCGCTCGTGCAACATCATCGTTCCCAGCACGACATGACCGATGAGGGAACCGGACGTCGTGTGCGCGAAGCCCGTAGGCGACAGGGCGTAGGCCTGCACCTTTCCGATGTCGTGCAGCAGCGCGCCGACGACGACGAGGTCGGCGTTGGCCTTCATGACGCGCGCGGCGTTTCGGGCGATGGTGGCGACCTCGGTGACATGCAGGAGGAGCCCGCCCACGGCCGCGTGATGACCCGCGACGGACGCGGGTGACTTCTCGAAGTCCACGCGAAAGGCGTCGTCGGCGAAGAACAGATCGACGGCCCGCCGCAGTGCATGCGACTTGAGCTCACCTCGCGCGCGATCGATCCAGTCCCACAGCGTGTCGGTGGCGACGGTGATGCGCGGGAGAAAGTGCTCGGGACGCACGAGGGCATCCGGGAGGACGCGCAGGGGCGCCGTGAGGCGAAGCTGCCGCTTGCCATGAAACGCGGCCACCTCGCCGATGACCTGGACGACCCTCCCCTTCTCCGCGCCGGCGGCCCAGTCGAGCTGGGCCGTCCACAACGGTGCCGTTCCCAGTCGACCCGTGGCGTTGCCTAACGTCAGGAGCAGGAACGGGTCGCCGTTGGCGAGCCGCTTCTCCTCGCGTTCGAGCACGAGGAACTCGTGCTGAACCCGATCGCCGACGATGGCGCGGGCTATGTCGAATGTTGCGGATGCCATACCAACGTGACGCGTGAGGATCAGCCCAGGAAGACGACGTCGCCGTCGGCGTCGAGTCCCAATTCCGACTCGAGGCCGCACACGCCGCAAACGCGGCGCACGACCCACGCGGCCTGCAGTTCCTTCATGTGGGAATCGGGGGCAGGCTTGACCGCAAGCTTCTTGAAATTCCGCTCCTGGCAGTGCTCACAGGCCAGCGCACGGGCGATGAACTCGGCACGCTCGCGCGAGATGATCTGGTCCAAGACGCGTACTCAGGTGCCGGATGGATCGATGGGGCCACTGCCGAGGGCACGTGGCGCGGCACTCGAGGTGCCAGGCTTCCGGCTCCCCTCGCCGGCGTCGCCGCCCTGCGCGCGCAGCATCTCGCGCAGGCCGCCTAACGCACCGAGCATCCCGGTCGCCTCGGCGGGGAGGAAGATCGTGGTCCCCTTGCCCTGCGAGATGGCCGGGAGCGCATCGAGGTACTTCTGCCCCAGCAGGTAGGTCGAGGCCTGGCCCTCGGGGAGCGATGCAGAGATGAGGCGAATGGCCTCGGCTTCGGCGTTGGCCATCGCGAGGCGCGCATCGGCGAGCCCTTGGGCGCGCAGCACCGAGGCGTCACGTTCACCCTCCGCGCGAAGCACCTGCGATTCGCGCACCCCTTCGGCTTCGAGGATCGCCGCGCGCTTGGTTGCCTCGGCGTTGGTGACGGCCGCGCGCCGTTCGCGCTCGGCGCGCATCTGGAGTTCCATCGATTGCTGGATGTCGCGCGGCGGCTCGATCGACTGGAGCTCGACGCGGGTGACATCGACGCCCCATCCGATCGACGCGTCTTCGATGACTTCGCGCATGCGCTTGTTGATGACGTCGCGTGACGTAAGCGTGGCGTCGAGCTCCATTTCGCCAACGATGTTTCGCAGCGTCGTCTTGGTAAGCGTCTCGAGTGCGTACGGGAGATTCTGCACCGAGTACGTGGCCTTCTGCGGATCGGCGACGCGATAGTAGATCACCGCGTCGATATCGATCGTCACGTTGTCCTTCGTGATGACCGGCTGGCTGGGGAAGTTGAGCACCTGCTCGCGCAGGTCGATTCGCGTGGTCGACCCGACGGTGATCTTCTTGAGCCCGCCGACGTCGCTCTCGAGGTATCGAACGTCGAGCGATTTGGGGCGCTCGATGACCGGGATGAGGATGTTCAGCCCGGAGCGGGCCACGCGATGGAAGCGCCCGAGCCGCTCGATGACCATGACCTCGGCTTGGCCGATGATCTTCACCGACTTGAAGAGGAGCCAGGCGGCCGCGGCGGCGATAATCAGGGGGAGAAACTGCATTGCTGTCGCTCCAGGGCGTCGATAGGCGTGCGGGGGTCGTTGGATGTTAGAGGGGCGGGGGAGGAGAGTCGAGGGGCGCGAGTCCCGCACCCGGTCTTGGCTGAGGTGCCGACTCCGGCGAGGGAAGGGAGGGGGGACGGGCGAGGCGATAGATGCGCATGGGGTATCTCGGTCCCGGGACTTCGGAGAACGGGACAAAGCCAAGGCATCGCAACATGCGGTCGGAGGCGGTGTTCGGGACGTCGGTCACGCCGGCCAATTCGGCGACCTCCAGCGACTCGAAGGCGTACGACACGAGCGCCGCGCAGCCGATCGGCATCGGATGCGACGCGTCGTCCGGGGTGGCCTCGCCTGCCGCGGGACGCTCGGCCACCCAGAGTCCCATGCCTTGTGGCGCAAGGGCGAGGAGGTCCTCGACGACCTGCGCGGCTTCGGCCTGCAGAATCTCTCGGTGGGGAGCGTGGGGAGCATGCCCGGAACGGGAACGGGGTGACGGCGCATCAACGATGCACCGTCACCCCGCCTGTCGCCAGCCTGTGCGGCTGCGCGCCGCTAGGGTTGGGCTACCAGGTCCAGTCGGCGACGAACAGGTTGGTCTCGGTAGGGAGCTTCGAGTGCCGGTTCGACGCCCACAGGAGCTTCTTGCCATCGGGCGAGAACATCGGGAAGCCGTCGAAGACCGGCGTGAAGGTGACCTGCTCGACCTGGTCGCGCCCCGCCTTGCTGGCCGAGGCATCGACGAGGTAGAGGTCGAAGTTCCCGCTGCGTGGCGCGACGTGATTCGTGGCGAAGATGATCTTCTTGCCGTCGGGGGTCCACGACGGGCCGAAGTTCGCGCCGCCTAACGCGGTAATCTGGCGCTGGTCGCTCCCGTCGGCGTTCATCGTGTAGAGCTCGACGCGGCTCGGACGGATCATCTTGCGCGCCAGGAGGGCGCGGTAGTCGGCGAGCTGCGCGGAATCGGCCGGGTGATGGGCGCGGTACACGATCTTCTTCCCGTCCGGAGACCACCACGGGCCGCCATCGTAGCCGGGGGTGGTCGTGAGGCGGCGCACGTCGGTCCCGTCGACGTTCATCGTGTAGATGTCGAGATCGCCGTCCTTGAGCGACGTGAAGACGATGCGCTTGCCGTCAGGGGAGAGGACGCCCTCGGCCGTGTACGCGTTGTAGTTGGTGAGGCGCTTGAGTCCCGTGCCGTCGCGATTGACCGTGTAGATGTCGAACTGGTCGAGCGGCCACACGTAGCCGGCCGACGGATCGGGCTTGGGCGGACACGTCGAGTCGTGCGCGTGCGAGCTGCCGAAGAACAGGCGCTTGCCGTCGGGGAGGAACCAGCCGCAGGTGACCTTTCCGAGCCCGTTCGAGACGCGACGGACGTCGGACCCATCGGCGCGCATGACGAACTGCTGGTCGCAGGTGCGTCCGTCACGCGTCGACTGGAAGGTGATCCACTCGCCGTCGCGGCTGAAGTACGCTTCGGCGTTCTCGCCCCCGTCGGTGAGCTGGTGGAGGTTCGAGAGGTGCTTCTCGCCAGCGGCGGCAGGGACGGTGGTCGTCGGTGCTGGGGTACGGGCGGTGGCCGGCTGGCCGGGCGTCCCGTTCGTGATGCTGGTGCCCCGGGAGCAAGCAATCGCCGCCACGAGGGTCGTGGCGGCGAGAAGAGTCTGGAGGGATTTCATGCGAGGCGAATGTATGGACGGGCAGGCCAAGCGTCGACAGCCATTGCCTGACGACGCTCGGCGCCGACCCTACTTGCGTGAGAACTGAGGCGCGAGGGCGAAGAGGTCCTTCTGGCTCTGCCCCCGCTTGAGGATCTCCAGCGCCTTCTGCAGCTGGACGTCGTCATCGAGCGAGCGACGGCGCGCGGTGGAATCGCCGAAGGCGAGGCGGGCGACGCGCTGTTCGAGCATGCGATCGATCTGCGCCTGCGCGCCGTCGAAGAGCTTGCGATCCAGGGTGACGCCCTTCTTGGCAAGGCGCGTGTAGAGCTCATCGCGCCAGGTGGGTGCGACGGCGAAGTTGGGATTCCCCTTCACCTGGTCCTTGAGCTCCATCGCGTAGTCGTAGGTCGCGACGTAGATGTCCTGCGACTTGGGAGCCGTGGCCTTGAGGAAGGCCAGTTCGGCGCTCGTGAAGGTGTCGGGACGCACGATCACGTCCGGGGTGATGGCACCGCCACCGTAGACCACGCGACCAGCGTCGGACTTGTACGTCGGACGCGCCTTGCGCGCGGAGTCGCTCTCCATCGAGTCGGGGTGCACCTCGACGAACTGGCCATCGGGGAGCAGCTTGCGCTCCTTCTGGATGGTACGGCCGCTCGGGGTGAACCACTTGCCGGTGGTGATCTTGAGGGCGTAGCCGCCATCCAGATTGAACAGGGTCTGCACGAGCCCCTTTCCAAACGACGTGGTGCCGAGAATGAGGGCGCGATCGTGGTCCTGCAGCGCGCCGGCGACGATTTCCGACGCCGAGGCGGTGTACTGGTCGGTGAGGATCACCATGGGGACGTCGGGCGCGATGGGCTTCTCGCGCGCCGTGTACGTCTGGTTCTCCTGGTTGCGTCCTCGCACCGAGGCCAGCTCCGTCCCCTGCGGGAGGAAGAGGTTGGAGATGGCGAGCGACTGATCGAGGAAGCCGCCGCCGTTGCCGCGCAGGTCGAGCACGAGCGCCTTGGCGCCGTCCTGCGTCACCAGCTTGCGCACCGCCGCGGCCACTTCCTGCGTGGAGGTCTCGTTGAAGCCCTGCAGCGGGATGTAGCCGATCTTGTCGAAGGTGATGGCGTACGGCACGGCCGGAATGCGAATCACGGCGCGCGTGAAGAGCGACTTGATCGGTTCGTTGACGCTGGGGCGTGCGAAGGAGACCGACACCTTGGAACCGGGGACGCCGCGCAGCGAGTCGGCGACGCGCGCCGAGGACCAGCCTCGCGTGGTGATCGTGTCGATGGCGATGAAGACGTCGCCTTCGCGCACGCCAGCGGCTTCGGCGGGGGTGTGCGGGAAGACCTTGGAGACGACCACGCCCTTGCCGGGCTGCTCCTCGATCTGCATCCCGAGCCCGCCGTAACGTCCTGCGGTGGTGGTGTTGAACTGGGTGAGCTGCCGGGGCGAGAAGAGCTCCGAGTACGGATCCTGGAGCTGCGTGACGAGCCCGCGCGCCGCCTTCTCGTAGAGCATGGCAGTGTCGACCGAGTCGACGTAGCGGCTCTCGACCAGATCGAGGACCTGTCCGAAGAGACGGCCGCCGTCGAGCGTCGCGCGCTCCTGCACCACAAACGCTCCAGCCACGAGCGGGACGAGCACAGCGCCGGCGATGGCGAGCTTCCGATTCATGAGAAGACGGGAAAATGCGAACGAAGACGAGAAGACGAGAACACGAGCGAACGGCTCTCTCTATCTACCAACAACTGGCCCGGTTGGGTTCCTGCCGGGGACGTTCACACCCCGTTCCCGCGCGGAACGCGTCAGGGGCGGATCCACGAACGGCTCCGAGGACCCTCTACGGACGGGTCCAACCTATACGCGTCACTGGTCCCGCTCGCTCGACCTGCGATGAGGGGCACCTCAGCTGGGACGAACCGCGAGGACGTAGTCCACGAACCACTGCTTCCGGATCTGGTGGACCTTGGCGTCGCGCACGATGCCGGCGGTCTGCAGCATCTCGTGCGCCGGCTGGAGCACGCGCTGCAGGTGCGACGGATAACGTTGTACGAGCGGCACCTGTTCTGCCAGCGCCTCGAGCTCGATGCGCCAGGTGACGGTGTCGTCGGCACGCGCGACCTCGAGCAGGCGGTAGAGGCGGCGTGCGACGGGCGATGAGAGCCCTTGATAGAGTTGCGGCGAGACGGTGGTGGTGTGCCCACCGCCGATGTTGGCGCGCAGCAGGGGCGAGAGGGTGACGCGGGCGTCGCCGGGTTCCGAGGCGGTGAAGGTCGGGAAGAGGGCGAGCTGCTCGCGATCGGCGGTGCGCCGCCGGTCGATGGAGACGGCCGACAGGACGGAGAACCGTCCCTCGAGCGCGGCGCCGGTTGTCGCGCTCCAGTAGGCACCATAGGACTCGAGTGAGGTGCGTTCGAGTCGGTTGAGGGCGGCGCGGAGCTGCTCGTAGGTCCGGCCGTCGGCCCGGCGACCGATGGAGCGCAGGAAGGCGTGCAGCGTGAACGAGACCGCGCCGTCGGCGGGGGAGCCGGCGTCCATGTATCGGCGGCAGATCTCGACGTAGACGTCCTGATCGAAGGTGCCGGGGAGGCGGTCGCCGGGGGCGGGGAGGACGCGCCAGCGTCCGCCGGCGGGCGGCGTGTACAGAATGGTCGTCTCTTCGGCCGAGTCGCTGAGGCGAAAGAGGGGGAGCGCCTCGAGCGCGCGATCGAGGAAGATGGCGCGACCAGGGGGGCGTCGCGGATGCGACGGGCGCGGGTTGTGGTGGAAGGCGGGGTCCCCTGGCACGGCGATCCTAACGAGTGGCGGTGGTCATCCGAGCTGGACGAGTTGCCCGGAGACCGGGCCGCTCACGGGAGAGCAGAGAAAGGTCACCCATTCGGCCACCGTCTCCCGCTCGACGTATGTGGCGGTCGCACCCATGGCGGCCACGTTGGTGTCGGTGCGAATGGCGGTGGGGGCGAGGGCGTTGGCGCGCACGCCGTTCGGGCGTTCCTCGGCGGCGACGGCGTGCATGAGGGCGACCACGCCGGCCTTGGCGGCGGCGTAAGCGGCGATTCCCTCGCCGGTACCGCCTGGCATGACGGCGGCGGAGGCGAAGTAGACGATGCTCCCGCGCGCGGTGCGCAGGGCAGGGAGAAAGGCGCGCGTGGTGGCGTAGGCGGTGGCCAGGTTGATCGCCAGCATCCGGTCCCAGCCCTCGGGGATGCTCTCCCTCACGGGGCCGAGCGCGGCGAAGCCTCCGGCCAGGCAGACCAGGGCGTCCGCGCCGGCGGGGTGACGCGCGGCGACCTGCGCGGCCACCGCACCTAACGAGGCATGGTCGGTGAGGTCGCAGGGCCACGCCGTGGCGTCGATCCCCGCGTCGCGCAGCTCGGCCGCACGGGCCCCGGCCTCGGTGCCGTCGCGATCGAGGAGGGCGAGCGTGGCGCCGCGTTCGCCGAGGGCCCGCGCCACGGCCTCGCCGACCTGCCCACGGCGCGCGACCCCCGTGAGGATGGCCAGGCGGCCATCCCACCGGTCGTCGCGTCGCGCGGGGCGCGGCGGGGTCACCGGGCCTCCACCCTGCCTAACGCAGTGCGCACCGCCTCGCGCAGGGCGACGATCGACTCCTCGCGCGCGAGCGACGAATCGTCGCGCAGGTGCAACTCCACGCCGTCGGCGACCGGGACTCGCCGCCAGCTGACGATGGGGTCGGCGTCATGGCGCACCGCCTGGTGGACGCCGGCCATGAGGACGGTGGCCAGCGATTGTGCCACACGGCGCTCGAGGGCATCGCCGGTGACCTCGCGCATGTCCTTGCGGATGGTGTCGAGCGACATCCCCTCGCGCTGGCGCATCTTGATGGCCAGCAGCTGCAAGAAGTGGCGGTAGTTGTACGTGGCCGACGTCCCGAGCCCCTCGGGGCGATCCATCAGCTTGTTGGCCACGTAGAACCGCACCGCGCGCGCCGACGGTGCCGCGCGCGCGGAGGCATTGGTGGGACGCACGCCAGCTGCATCGACGAGTGATGCGACGTGCGATGCAAGGCCGCGTGCATTCCACGGGGCATGACGCGCGTGAGCGCGCAGTAACGCGACAGGAGACTCCGCCATGGCCGAAGATTACCCCGCGTCCGGGCGTCGGCGCCAGCACGACGACACTTGTTGCCTGCGATCACGAGTGCGCTGGTGACGCACGTCCAGGGAGCGGATCGCGTCCCTTGGCGCCTCTACGACGAAGGCTCGCGCCGAGAGGGCGCGAGCCGTGGGGTGCAATGCGTGCGGAGGCGCCGACGTGCCGCGGGCGGGACGTCAGGTCAAGCGGTGCCGTTGGTCGTCTCGTCCGCGGCGGCGACGGCTGCGTGCGGGAAGAGCGACGACGGGACGCCGTGTTTGGCGGCGACCGAGGCGATGGTCTCGAGGCCCACCGGCTTTTCCAGGAAGTACGTCGCGCCGAGTCGCTTGGAGGCGAGGCGGTTGTCCTGGTCGGGGAAGGCAGTGAGGGCGATGACGACCGCTTCGGGGGAGAGCAGTCCGGCGGCGGCCATGACCTGCAGGCCGCCGTCGCGTTTTCCGCCGAGGCGGATGTCGCTGAGGATCAGCTGGTACGGCTCGGCCGCGAGCGCCTTCTTGGCCTCGTCGAGCGTCGCCACCCGTGTCACACGCGTCCCGTCGACCTCGAAGAGTTCGGCGAGCGTGTCGCGAATGGAGAGCTCATCTTCGACGATCAGGACGTTGCAGGACATTCGAGAGAAGACGAGAGGACGAAAGGGCGGGCTGGCGAGCGGCGCGCTCGCCTTCGGTTAACTGCGGTCGATGGGTGAGGGTTCCGGTCTGGCCCCTCCTTCGACGAGCTAGGCGACCACGCCGGGGAGCGTGATCGTCACCGTCGTGCCGTGCTCCGGGGTCGAGTCCAAGCTAATCTCGCCGTCGTGCTCCTCGACGATGCGCTGGCAGAGGGCGAGTCCGATGCCGGTGCCACCCGGCTTGTTGGAATAGAAGATCTCGAAGACCCGGGCGAGGACGTCGGCGGGGACGGCGGGGCCGGCGTTGGTGAGGCGGAAGCGCCAGGCGCCGTTCGCGACCAGCGACGACTGCATGACCAGGTCGCTTCCCTCTGGCGCATGATCGACCGCGTTGACCAGCACGTTCAGGAAGACCTGGGCGAGCTGTTCCGGGTCGATGCGGCAGGCGACGGCGGGGGCGGGGCGTACGCGGGTGAGCGAGAGCGCCCGCGATTCCAGAAGACCGCGCTGCCCGTCCAGGAGATCGTCCCAGACGGCGTCGGGGTCGCCGGGGGTGAGGACGATGGGCTTGGGGCGTCCGTACTCAAGCAGCGAGGTGACCATCCGGTTGAGGCGTTCGACCTCGCGGAGGATGCGTCCCACGTTCTTCTCGACGACGGGGTCGTCCTTGGCGCGAAAGCGCAGGAGCTGGGCGGCCGACGAGATGCCGAAGAGCGGGTTCCGCAGCTCGTGAGCGACGCCGGTGGCGACTTCCCCGATGGCCTCCAGGCGACGCTTGTGTCCGACGCGCTGCACGAGGCGGGCGCGTTCGATGGCGACCGCGGTCTGCGCGGCGAGGGTGGCGAGGACGCGCTGGGCCTCCTCGATCTCGTGGCGCGTGGGCTCGCCCTCGATCCAGACGGTCATGGCCCCGATGGTACGTTCCCCGCCGGCCATGGGGGCAGCGAGTTCGACGCCGCCGTGGGTGGCGTGCGCGACCACGTCGACCTTCTCGATTGCGGCGTGCGCGAGCGGCGTGAGGCGGAGATCGAGTGCCGGGCCGGTCTCCTCGTACCCCACGCCGTAGCTGCGCTCCAACGCGCCGTCGTGCTCGCGGACCAGGAGGACGGCGAAGGCTTCACCCCTCACGGCGCGCCGCAGTTGATGGCCGACCTCGTAGAACACGCGATCGAGGTCGATGGTGCGTGAGAGGGCGAGTCCGGTGTCGATCAGCGCTTCACGGGACCGATGACTGGGGGTGATGTCGACGGTGGAAAAGACATAGCCGGTCACTCGGTGGCCGACGTCGCGCAGCGGCGTGATCTGCATGAGGAAGACCCGCTCTTCCTCAGGCGAGCTGCACGGAAACTCCCAACTCACACGTGGCGCCTTGCCGGTTCGCAGGAGCTCCATCGCCTGCTGCAATTGGTCGCGATAGGACGCATCGGCGATCGAGCTCCAGAGCGACTGCCCGCAGACGGAGGCTTCGGTGGCGAGTGCAGGGGCGCCGTTATCTCGAGCGAACTGGGACCACGAGCGATTGGCACTCGTGATGCGCCCCTCCAGATCGATGGTGTAGACGGTGAGAGGGAGGGCGTCGAGGACCTGGCGTGCGAAGTCCGGCATGCGATCGATTCGTGTGCTGGGGACAGACGACCCGCGGGGCGCATCGAGGATCGACGCGCCCCGCGGGGACTGGGCTACCGATGGGAACGGCGACTAGCGCTTCTTGGCGCCCTTCTTGGCCACCTTCTTCGGCGCAGACTTCTTGGCGGGCGCCGCCTTCTTGGGTGCCGCCTTCTTGGCCGGCGCCGGCAACTTGGGCGCCGCCTTCTTCACGCTGACCGCCTTCTTGGCGCCCCCCTTCTTGGCGGCGGCCTTGGCGGGGGCGGCCTTCTTGGCCGGTGCCGCCTTCTTCACAACCTTGGTGGCCCTGGCCGGGGCGGCTTTCTTGGCCGGAGCGGCCTTCTTTGGCGGCGTCGCTGCCTTGGCGGGGGCCTTGGCTGCGCTCTTCGCCGGCGCCTTGGCGGGAGCCTTTGCCGGGGCCTTGGCCGGTGCTGCCGCCTTTGCCGGCGCTGGCGCCTTTGCGGGCGCCGCCGCCTTGGCGGGCTTCGCCGGAGCTGGGGCCGCAGCGGGGGCAGCCGGTGCGGCCTTCTTGCGGCTCGCGGCGGCGGGGGCCTCAGCCTTGGCTGGTTCCGGGGCCGGCGGTGGCGGCTCGGCGGCGACCGGGGGCGGGGCCGGGGGCTTGGGCTTCGGCGGGCGGCCGCGACGTGCCGGCGCCCCGAAGACGACCTCCTCCTCCTCCTCGACCTCTACCTCGTCCTCGGCGTCGTCATCGGCGACGATTTCCGTGTCCTCCTCGTCCTCCAGCGCGGCCTCTTCGGGCTCATCCCACAGCCCGCCGTCGCGAGACGACCCGCCGCCCCAGCCATCATCATCATCATCGTCATCATCAAACGACGACGAGCCACCGTATCCGATATCGTCCTCGTCGTCGTCCGAAAACTTCAGCGTCTCGTCCCACGCCTCGCCACGCGGCATGAATGCCTCCTGCATGTAGTGATCGACGGTCCATGTACCTGCTGCGGAGCCGAGCGCGCGTCCCGAGCACACCGGCGCGCCGCGGCCACGGAGCGACCGCCTGCGATCGCTCTTCTGGGGAACTTCCTTTTACAATCGAGGGCTTTCCCCGTCAAGCGGGAAAACAGCGCCCCGCCGACGTGCCCAGCGCACGTTCGCGTCGCCTCGACCGCACGTGGCGACGATTCGCGCGCTCAATCCGCGGTGAGCCCCAGCACCCGACGCTCGCTGACCACCGTCTGCAACGCGGCATAGACCGTGGGGTCGAGCAACCCGCCCGCATGCGCCGCGAGATAGTCGACCGTGTCCTCGAGCGACATGGCGGGGCGGTAGGCCCGCCGCGAAGTCAGGGCGATGAAGGCGTCGGCGCAACAGAGGATGCGCCCACCTAACGAAATCTGCTCGCCCATCACGCCCCGGGGATATCCGGTGCCATCCCAATGCTCGTGGTGGTCGCGCACATACTCCAGCGCCTCCCGCAACTGGATGAGGGGCGACAGGATTTCCAGCCCGATGCGCACGTGGTCCTTCACGTGTTCGTACTCCTCGGGACTGAGCGCGCCCGGCTTGTTCTGCACCGATTCACGCAGCGCGATCTTCCCCACGTCGTGCAGACGCGCGGCGATGGCAACTTGTTCCACCTGCACCTCACCCAGCTGCATGGCCTCGGCGATGGCCCGGCTGAGCGCCGTCACGCGCAACGAGGTCCCGGACAGGAACGGGTCCTTGGCTTCGTGCATCGCCACGAGATGGGCGATCGAATCCACCACGGAGGCCACGACCGCCGACCGTTCGCGCTCCAGATCCGTGGTGCGTCGGGAGACCTCGCTCGCGATCAGTCGTTCGACGTTGCGTTGTTCCACGGCCAGATCGCGCCGATTGGCGACGCGTTCGATCGCGGCCAGGAGGTCCTGCAGGTCGACCGGTTTGGTGAGGTATTCCATCGCCCCCACGGCGATGGACTCCGTGGCGGTGGGGACATCGTTGACCGCGCTCAGCATGATGACGGCGAGGTCGGGGTGGAGCGCGCGCGCCTGCGGCACCAGATCGAGCCCCGACATCCCGGGCATCCGGATGTCGCAGAGCATGAGGGAGTAGTGCCCCTGCCGGAGCAGTTCGAGCGCTGCCTGGCCGGCGTCGGCCATTTCGGCGTCGAAGCCGCGCGAGCGCAGGAACTTGGAGAGCGCGAGGCGAATCGTCTCCTCGTCGTCGACGACGAGGATCCGCTTGGTCTCCGGGCCGCCGATCACCCGGTTACTCAGTGCGCCGCCGCGGGCGGAATCAGTCATGACGAGAGGGAGGAGGGAGCGGGCGCCCCCGATGCCGGGAGATAGATGCGGAAGAGGGAGCCCGACCCGAGTTGGCTCTCCACGGAAATGCTCCCGCCGTGTGCTTGCACGATACCATAGGACACACTGAGGCCAAGGCCCGTCCCTTGTCCAGCCGGCTTGGTGGTGAAGAAGGGTTCAAAGATGCGCTGCCGGGTTTCTTCTGCCATACCCGAACCAGTATCGGCGATTGTCAGGAGAACCCCCTGATCCAGCGGTTCGGTCCGGATGCCGAGCTGCTTGATGCTCGATCGCTGCATGGCGTACTCCGCGTTGACGATCAGGTTCAGCAGCACCTGCTGCAGCCGTTGATCGTCTCCGCGGACACGCGGGAGCCCGGGCGCCAGGTCCACCTGCACCTCCACATCGGCGCTGCGTAACGAGTAGTTGCGGAGGCGTAGGGTCAGCTCGATGATCTCGTTGAGGTCGATGGGCGATCGGGTCGGCCCCGGCTTGCGCGAGAAGATCAGGAGGTCGCGAATGACCCCGACGGCGCGGTCGGCCTCGCGCTTGATGAGCCGCACCGATTCCCGCTGCTCGTCGGTGATCTTCTCCTCCAGGAGCAGCTGGGCAAAGGCCGAGATGCCGGCGAGCGGGTTGTTGAGTTCGTGGGCCACGCCGGCCACCAGTTCGCCTAACGCGGCGAGTTTCTCGCTCTGCCGCAGCTGCTCCTCGATGCGCCGCTCGTCGGTGAGGTTGCGGACGTTCATCACCTGCCCCACCGGGGCCCCGGCATCGTCGCGGATGTAGCTCAGCATGACCGACGCCGGAAACTCCGACCCGTCGCGCCGCCGGTGCACGTGCTCGGCCATCCACACGCTCGACGTCGACAGGTTGCCGTTCCCCAACCGGCGCGCGGGGACGGCCGACGCCACGAGGGTGTCGAAAGTGATCGCGCCGATCTCCTCGCCGCTGTAGCCGTACTCGCGCCCCGCCGCCGCGTTGGCGTACCACACGCGACGGTCGAGACCGAGGATGAACACTGGCTGATCCATCGTGGCCAGCGCGGTGGCGAGCATGCGCTCGCGCTCGCGCCGCTTCCGCTCCTCCTCGCCGAGCAACAGCACGTCGGCCGCCAGCGCCACGTGCGCCGCCAGCCGCCCCAGCGACTCGCCCTGCTCACGCCGCACCCGCGCCCCCGCGACCGGGACGCTCCACAGCACGCCGAGGAGCTGGTCCTTGGCGATGAGCGGGACGACCGACGCCCCGGCCGGCACCACGTCGCGCTCCTGAATAGACGCGAGCACGTCGAGGGGAGGGGTGAGCACGGCGCCACGCGTCCCGACGAGGCGCGCCGCACTCTCGCGCCCCGGGATGACGCGATCCTGCAGTGGGGCGAGTGTCCCGATGGCGCTGACGTAGGTGATGGTCTCGCCGCTGTCCCCCATGAGACCCAACGCCTTGCCGGTCGACGGGACGACCGAGTCGACCGCGGCGAGAATCAGCCGCCCCGACTCCTGCGCCGAGTTGGAGAACAGGGCGGCGCGCGCGATGGAAGCGGCCGCCTCGGCGACCGATCGGGCCTGCCGTTCTGCCTCGAAGAGGCGCGCATTCTCGATCGCGGCGCCAGCCTGCCGGGCGATGAGCGACAGGACCGCGGCGTCGTCGTCGTCGAAGACTCTCGCCTCATCGCCCTGCACCACGAGGACACCGAGAATCTCCTCGCCGTGCAGGATGGGGACCGCGATCTCCGCGTGCACCGGTGGGCGTCCCGAACGGCCGGCGACCGGATCGGACCACGGCCGCGCGGGGGCGTCGCTCATGTGCGTCCCGCCATCGCGCAGCGCGAGCGAGGCACCACAATCGCCCACCGGCACGCTGGGGAGCGCCGAAGCCCCCGTGCTGACCCCGTCGACGACGATGAGTTGCGGGAGGAACTGCGTGTGTTCGGCGTTGGCGAGCAGGAGGGCGAAGACCGAGATGCGCGGGATGGACGAGAGCGCAGCGCGATGGACTTCGCCATACACCTCCCCCAGCTCGGTACGCGAAATGGCCTGCTGCACCTGGGCGACCGCGGCGAGTCGCGTGGCGCGGCGCTCGAGGTCTTCCAGCAGGTCGGCGTTTCGCAGCGCGATGGCAACGTGCGTCGCGAAGTCGGTCAGCAGTTCGTACTCGGCTTCGTCCGCATGACGCGGGTTGAGCCAGCGCATCACGAGGAGCCCGCGCACGACGCCGTCGGCCACCAAGGGGAGAAAGGCGATCGACTTCACCCCTGCCGCGCGCAGTCCGGCGAGCGGCTCCGACAGCTCCTCGTCTTTCAGGTTCTGCAGGTCGGGGAGGATCACGTTCTCGGCGTTCTCCACCGCCCATCCGGGACGCCCCACCCAGAGCTTGGGGGCGATCGACGCGACCTGTTCGGTTCCGAGTCCGCGGGCATGCTGGACCGCGGCAGTGCGCCGCTCGACGTCGATCGAGTAGACGGTGAAGCCGTCGGCGCCCAACAGCTCGGTGGCCACGCGTTCGATTCCGTCAAAGACGCTCTCCGACGACACTGCCGAGGCGAGGGTGCGTCCCGTGGCGGCGAGGATCTCGGCGTGACGGGTGGTGCGCGCCGCGGCGCGATACAGCCGCGCGTTTTCCACGGCCACCGCGGCGTGCGAGGCGAGGGCCTGCAACAGCTCTTCCTCGTGCTCGTTGAAGTCGCGGCGCGGGTTGCCGTAGACGAGCACCGTACCGATGGCCCGGTCGCCCACCAGGAGCGGGGCGGCGACCGCATTGGGGGCGACGTCGTTCAACAGCTCGTCCGACTGTTCCCAGCGGGGAAAGAGGCGCAGGTCGGCGGTGCGCACCGGGCGGCGCCGGCGGAGCGCCTCGCCGCTGAAGACGCCCTCGGTTGGGAGGACTCCGGCAAAGCGTCCGATCGCGTGTCCGGCAGCTCCCACGATGCGCAGCGACTCGCCGTCGACCATCGTCACCGTGGCGCCGGCCCCTTGCAGCAGGTCGGCGGCGTGTTCGGCGATGAGGGTGAAGACGCGCTCCACCTCGAGCGATTGGTTGAGGTGGCGGACGATGTCGGTGAGGGCCCGGGCCTCGCGCGCGCTGCGCCGCTCTCGCTCGAGGAGTCGTGCATTGCGAACGGCCGGTGACCCCAGCTCGGCGACGCGCTGCAGGATGACGGCATCGTCATCGCTGAAGTCGCCCCGCCCGCTGTTGACCGCCAGGAGGACGCCGAATGCCACGCCGCCGGCGATGAGTGGGGCCGACGCCACCTGCCGAATCCCCAACTCGGCGTGGAACGGGGTGTTGATGGCCGCGTCGTCCGTGACGTCGTTGACGACGATGACGCGCGCCTCCTGAAGGGTGCGAAGCGCGAGCGACTCGTCGACCCGGTTGCGTTCCCCGCGAATGGGGGAAAGGCACCCCGCCGCGGCGTCGACACGGAAGTAGCCGTCTTCCAGCGACGAGACCAGACACCCCTCGGCGCTCAGCAGCGTCACGATGCTCTCGGCGAGGATCGAAGCGGCCTCGTCGCTACTCTCCGCAGCTGCCGCCAGGCGGCTCGCGACCGCCAGCAGAGCGGCGGCGTCCTGCGATGGAACGCGGGACTCAGCGCGGAGAGAGTGCGTCACGAGAGTGCGTCACCGACGTGGCGAACGGGGAATGGAACGGCGGGCGCCGCGACCGGTGCGGCGCCCAAGTGAGTCGCGAGCGAACTCCCGTCGAGCGGCTCGACGATGTTTCCCGTGACCTCGTGCGAAATGACGCCTGCGTCGTGCCGGCGTTTCAGGCGGTGGCGCCGGGCGCTACTTGAGGGTTCTGGCTTCCCCGATCGCGGCGTCGATATCGCCCTTGTGGCGCGTGTACTCCTCGACAGCCTTGGCCTGTTCGGTCTTTTCCACCGCCAGCAGCTTCTTGTACATCTTGGCGCGCGTGGCGCTGTCGTTCTTCAGTTCGGCGACGCGAGCGCTGAGAATGAGTCCGAGGAGGTGGTCCGGGTTGTTGGCGAGGATCGCCTCGGCCTCTTTCTGCGCCGTGGCGAGATCGCCGGCCATCTCGGCCATGCGCCCGTGGTCGTACTTGAGATCGTCGTCGAGCGTGCCGAGCAGTTCGTACGCCTGCGACGCCATGGTGGCGAAGAACGAGGCGCTGTCGCCCTTGCCTTCGGAGGCCAGGCGCATGACGCGGTCGTAGAGGCGATCGGCGCGCTCGCGCGGCGACATGGACGAGATGTCGGGGGCGCGGACCCCGGCGCCGCCACCGCCGGCGAAGGGGGCGCCACCACCAGCACCTCCGTCCAAGGGGACGTTGACGCTGGCATCGGCGCTCGGCGCCGCGTCACGCTGCTGGACGGCGACGACGATGACCAGGGCGAGGACGGCGACGATTCCAACGGCCCACGGGAGGATGCTGCGCGATGGTGCGCCGGAAGCGTGCGTGGCGCCGCCGGTCGCCGCGGCCGCGCGCGGAGCGCCGCTGGCAGCGCCTGCCGCGGCGCCGCAATCATGACAGAAGCGGGCGCCCGGGGTCAACGGTGCGTGGCAGTTGGCGCACGAGACGCCCTGAAGGGCGGCGCCGCATTCGGCGCAGAACTTTCCGCGGGAGCTGGTGCCGCACGAGGGGCAGGTCGTCCCAGCATTCGAGGCTTTCGACATGCGGGGAAGATAGGGGGCGGGCGAGCTCCGACGGGAGAGCAGGCGCGCCGGTCCGTCGCTCTGCCCCGCGATGTCGTCGCGAGGCCCCCGGGCCAACTTCCCTGATCTGCTCCGTTGAGCGCGTCGGGGGGACTCCGTAACCTTCGCACTTCGCTTTCCGCCTCACTTCGTCACGCCCCGCCATGCGCAACGCTCTCGTCGGTGCCACCGCCCAGGACATCCTGAAGCTCGCCGCGGAGCACGATGTGCGATTCCTGCGGCTGCAGTTCACCGACATCCTGGGGATCAACAAGAACGTCGAGATTCCACGGTCGCAATTCGAGAAGGCGCTGGCCGGCGACATCCTGTTCGACGGCTCGTCGATCGAGGGGTTCGTGCGCATCGAGGAGTCGGACATGCTCCTCGTCCCCGACCTCTCGACCTTTCTCGTCTTTCCGTGGGGTGAGACGGACAGCAAGGTCGCGCGCCTCATCTGCGACATCCACATGCCCGACGGGACCCCGTTTGCCGGCGACCCGCGCGCGGTGCTCAAGCGACAGATCGCGCGTGCTGCGGAACGCGGCTACGCGATGAACGCGGGGATGGAAGCGGAGTTCTTCATGTTCAAGCCGGGGCAGGAGGGACAGCCGGCCACCGTGACGCATGACGTGGGGAGCTACTTCGACATGGCGCCCGCCGACCTCGGCGAGGATGCACGCCGCGCGATCGTCTCGACGCTCGAACAGATGGGGTTCGAAGTGGAAGCCGCGCACCACGAGGTGGCGCATGGGCAGCACGAGATCGACTTCCGGTACGCCGACGCGCTGACGACGGCCGACAACATTGCCACGTTCCGCTTCGTGGTGAAGTACGTCGCCGGGCGCTTCGGACTCACGGCGTCGTTCATGCCCAAGCCGATCTTCGGGCAGAACGGGAGCGGGATGCACACGCACCAGTCGCTCTTTTCCGCGGGGAAGAACGCGTTCTTCGCGGCCGACGCCAAGTGGCAGTTGAGCGACGTGGCGCTGCACTACATCGGCGGGCTGCTCAAGCACGCGCGCGGCTTCTGCGCCATCACCAACCCGCTGGTGAATTCGTACAAGCGCCTGGTGCCGGGCTATGAGGCGCCGGTGAACGTGGCCTGGTCGATGCGAAACCGCTCGCCGCTCATCCGCGTCCCGGAGCGGCGTGGCACGGGGACGCGCGTCGAGGTGCGCATGCCCGATCCGTCGGCCAATCCCTACCTCGCGCTCGCGGTGATGTTGGCGGCAGGGCTGGATGGCGTCGCGACCAACGCCGATTTCCGCGAGCCGGTGGATACGAACATCTTCGAGATGTCGTACCGCGAGAAGCGCCGGCTGCGCATCGACGACCTGCCGCACGACCTCAACGAGGCGTGCGACGAGCTGGAACAGGACGACGTGATCCTCGATGCGTTAGGCGAACACGTGGCCAAGCACTTCCTCCACGCCAAGCGCGAGGAATGGCGCGAGTACATCACGCAGGTGCACCACTGGGAGCTCGAGCGGTACCTGCTCAAGTACTGAAGGCGGCACGACCCATTGGTGAGTGGGTCGGGGAATCGAGGACGCGCGGGATGGGGATTCCCTGAACTTCCGCGCGACGTGAATCCTTCCGAGGGGAGGGCGGCTCTCTTGGGTCATGCGATGCCGCTCGGCATCCACCGTCGATTCCGTTCACCTGCAGGGTGCCCCATGTCAGCTGCCACCTTCTTCGCCCGCAACGAAGGCACCGTCGACCGCGCGTTGCGTGTCGCCCTCGGCCTCGCCCTTCTCTTCGTCGCCTTCACCGGGCGCGGTGTGTGGGGCTACCTCGGCATCGTGCCGCTGTTGACGGGGCTCATGGGGAGCTGCCCGCTGTACTCGATCCTTGGCGTGAGCACCTGCCCCGTGAAGCGGTGACCGACGCCGGGACGCACGGCGCGTTGCCGCGCGACAGGCTGGCCGCCGCGCCCGGTGACGACCCATCGGGACCCAACGCCACGCGCGACGACGAGCAGCTGTTGCGCCTGACGGCGGCTGGCGATGACCGCGCCTTCGCCGCCTTCGTCGACCGTCATCAGGCCGGGATCTGGCGGCGAGCCCTGGCGCTCACCGGTCAGGGGGCGGACGCCGAGGACCTGATGCAGGAGACCTTCCTGGCGGCGTGGCGCGGCGCGGCCGGGTTCCGTGGCGGTGGTGCACGAGCGTGGCTCCTGACCATCGCGGCACATGCCTGGCAGCGACTCGGTCGCCGAGCGGCGCCGCTGATCGTCCACGACGACCCCGAGTCGCTCGAGCAGTTGGCGTTGCGTGCCGGGTGGGGGCGCGACGAGGGCGAGGACGAGCGCGCCGCCACCGTGCAGGAGGCCTTCGCGCGCCTCGCGGAAGACGATCGTCGCCTGCTGGTGCTGCGCGACATCGAGGAAATGACCGGCGAGGAGGTGGCGACCCTGCTGGGGCTGTCGCTCGCGGCGATGAAGAGCCGGCTCCACCGGGCACGATTGCGCCTGGCGGTAGCCTACGAGGAGGTGCGACGTGGATCCGCTTGATACCGTGGTGGCCGGGCTGTCGTGCCGCGAGGTACTGCATCGGCTGAATGACTTCCTCGATGGCGACCTGTCGCCGTCCGACGTGGGCCGGGTGACCGCACACCTGGCGGGGTGCCATACCTGCGAGCAGTTCGGCGGACGCGTGGGACAGGTGATCGCCAGCCTGCGCGCCACCATGAGCTTTGCGGCTGACGAAGTCCCCGCGGCGGCGGCCGACCGGTTGCGGGCGCGCCTGGCGATGGAACGCCGCTGACCGTGCCTGCGGGCGCCCGACGGCAGCGCCCGGCGATGACGAGAGATGAGACGACCAGTTCCACTCCTTTCCTGAGAGACCGACCCATGAAACGACTTCACCTGGTAGTGATCGCCGCCCTCGCCCTCACGGCGACGGTGGCCGAGGGCCAGCAGCGCGTCGCCAGTGCGGTGCAGCCGGTGGCCGCGCCCGTCGTGGTGCTGCCCCGCGACGCCAGCCGCGCGTCGGCGATGCCTGAGGCGGCGCTGGCCGCCTTGAAGGATGCCCCGGCCGGCGGCTTCGCGAGCAGTGGCTTTGCCCAGTTCATGTCCTCGCCCACGGGGCGCGTGTTACGCGTCGTGGCCGGTGTCGGGATGATTGCCGGCGGCATCTCGATGGACAGCAATGGCGGGACGGTGCTCGCGGCGGTTGGGGCGGTTCCGCTGTCCGCGGGACTCTTCGACATCTGCTGGCTGAGCCCGATCTTCGGCGGTCCGCTCAAGGGGAAGGACATCCGCGCCGCCAAGTCGTAGCGCGCAACGCCGTCGAGTGGGTCCCGGCAGGCGCGCGGCTTCGAGCCGCGCGCCTGTCGTGCGTCTGGCCCGTCAGCGGCTGCCGGCCGCGGCGCCGGCGATGGCGGCCAGCGCCACGCTCGCGACGAGGAGCCAGCCCGACGCGCTGTGCAGCTGACGAAGAGCGCCGGTCGCACGATCGCGCGGTCGCCCTTCGACGCCGCGCACCCACCACACCGACGCCAGCAGCGCGCACGCCGCCGCGACGGCGCTCCAGTACACGACGATCCACGCCATCGTCCCCGCCGCGCCGCCGAATCCGCGGCCAGCAGTCCACGTGTAGGGCGGGAGGCTGGCGAAGCGCGCCAGCGCCGGAAGCGCGAGCGTACGCTCCATCGCGACGGCGACGACCCAGCCGATGATGAGCAGGACGTGCCCCGCCACCTTGTGCTGCACCACGGCATGCACGAGCAGCGAGAGGAGGGTAAGCTGGGCCAGGAACGGATAGACCAACCCGCCGATCCAGGCCAGCGCCAGCGCCAGCGACATCCCCTGGGCGTCACGCACGAAGCCGACGAGCAGCGCGACCAGCAGCAGCGGCGCGACCAGCACCGCCTGCGCCGCCAGGATTCCCCAGATCTTCCCGGCCACGAGCGCCCCGGTCCCTGCCGGGACGACGTCGCGCATGGCATCCGCGCGCACATCCCGCTCGCGCCAGACCAACTCGCCGGCGTAGATGGTGGCCACGAGGATGAGGAAGGGACGCGAGTGCTCCTGCACGGCCGCGAGGATCATCCCGGCATCGGGGTGCGCCCCGCCGGCGCGCCAGGCGTTGGCCAGCGCGTTGAGCGCGCCTAACGCGGCCAGCGTCCGAAAGCCGCGCTCCCGCAGCGTCCAGCGCAGCGTCCACCCGGCTTCGCACCGAAGGATGCGCCAGCGCGTGGCGTGGCGCGCTGGACGAGTGAGGGCGGCGGCGGGCGCGACACTCGCACGGGCCGAGGCGTCCGCGGCGCGCGGCGCGGTGGAGGCCGTGACCTCGAAGCGGAAGCCGCGCGCCAGCCACGCCAGCGCCCCCACGCCAACGGCCAGCCAGAGCGCGCGATTGGCCAGCAACCATCCGCCTAACGGCATGGCACGTCCGGCGCGCTCGGCATCACCCCACCCCGAGGTGACCGCCTCGAGCGCTGCGTTGCCAAAGGGATCGACCAGCGCCCCCCAAGGGGCGCCGTCACGCACGAGCGAGATCCCGGTGCTCCACAACGCCACGAGTCCAACGCCCAGGAGCAGGATAGCCATGAAGCTCCGCCGCATCGCCCCCGCGGCAAAGAAGCACGCGCTCACGAGCAGCACGTTGGGGAGGACGAGCATCAACAGCGGCCGCAGGTACGACGAGAGAGCAAAGGGGTGCAGCACCGCGCGGTCGACCCACGGCATGAGCGTCCCGGCGACGAGTCCCACGGGGATGGCCGCGTACACCACGAACATCGCGGCGAGCGCCCCGGCCCAGCGCCCCAGCAGGTAGTCGCGCCGCGTGAGGCGGGTGGTGAAGAGCAGTTCCTGCTGTCGCGTGGCCACGTCGCGCATCACGGCGGTGGCAGTGATCATCGTCGTGATGACCTGCCCGAACGCGGTCACACCGGCCATCGCCTGCGCCAGCGCCCACGGCGCGTTCTTGGGGAGCGTGCCACGCCCGGTCACCAGCTCCACCGCCCCGGACGAGGTGTAGCCGAACGTCAGGAGGAAGAAGACGGCGAGGTAGACCCAGGTGAGGAACTCGCGCTGCTGCAGCTGGGCCTCGAAGCGTGCGACCTCGCGCCACATCTCAGCCCCCTTCGGCGCGCGCGCCGACGCGCGCGAAGTAGGCGTCCTCGAGCGACGGCTCAGCCTCGAGGCACTGCGCGTCCGGTCGGGCGTCGGCCACCAGGTGAGCCACACGGCGCGCTCCGCGACGTCGCACGGCGATGACCAACCCCGTCCGTCGCAGCGCGGCGAGGTCGTCGTCAGATGCAACGACGCGATGCCAGAGCCGTCCGCGCAACGCCCCGACGAGCGTCTCGGGGGCCCCCTGCGCCACCACGCGCCCCTGGTCGATGATGGCCAGCGCGGGGCAGAGGGCGTGCACGTCCTCCACCAGGTGCGTCGACAGCAGCACGACCGCGCGATCGCCGCAGGCGGCCAGCACATCGTAGAGCCGATGCCGCTCGGCCGGATCGAGGCCGGCCGTCGGTTCGTCGAGGACGAGGAGGCGCGGGTCGCCGCAGAGGGCGATCGCCACGCCCAGTCGCTGGCGCATGCCGCCCGAGAGCGCCCCAGTGACCAGGTCGCGCGCCTCCCACAGGTTCACGCGTCGCAGCAGCGACTCCACCACGGCGCGTCGTTCCGGTGGGTCGCCGTAGCCCTTGAGCGTCGCGAAGTGTGCGAGCGTGTCCTGCACCGGCACGTTGGCGTGAAACCCGAACTCCTGCGGGAGGTAGCCGAGCGAGGCCCGGACGGCACCGGGGTTGGCGAGCACGTCGACGCCGTCGAGCGTGACCTGGCCGGCGTCGGGGCGCTGCAAGGTCACGACGATCCGCATGAGCGTCGACTTGCCCGCGCCGTTAGGCCCCAGGAGGCCGAACATCCCCGGCGGCACGTCGAGCGAGACGCCGTCGAGGGCCCGAACCCCCGAGGCGTAGGTGCACCGGATGTCGCGCAGCTGGAGGGCCACGGAGGCCTAACGAGGATAGGGATACCCACGGGCCAGGAGCGCCAGCAGCCGGCGATCGTGCCCGTAGATGTCGCGGAAAAAGCGGATCTCGCCACTGCGCTCGGCCACGGCGGTTCCGTAGAGGACAAACACCGGGATGCGCTCAGTGAGCGTGACGTCGAGCGGGGTCGAGCGGGACATGGCCGAATCGAGTCGAGCGGCCGTCCACTCGGGGCGATCGCGCAGTACCCACTGCGCCAACAGTACCGGCTCGGAGAGGCGGATGCAGCCGTGGCTCAGGTCGCGACGTTCGAGGTCGAAGACGCTCTGCACCGGCGTGTCGTGCATGTAGACGTTATGCGGATTGGGGAAGATGAACTTCACCCGCCCCAGCGCGTTGTCCTCGCCCGGGCGCTGCCGCACGTTCACGCTGGACCCGATGGCGTCGATGTTGGCCGACGTGGCCGGGACCTCGCTCCCGTTGCGCAGGAGGACATAGTGGTTGCGCGCCAGGTAGCCGGCCGATTGGCGCGCCTTGGGCCGGATCTCCTTGCGCGCGATGCTGGGCGGGACCTCCCAGTACGGCGAGAAAGCGAGGTATTCGAGCTCCCGGGTGAAGACCGGCGTCTTGTGGTCGAACGCCTTTCCGACCACCACGTCCATGCTGAAGAGATCGGTGGAGTCGCCTCGGAGCACGTTGAAGGCGTGCAACCGAAAGCCGGGGATGTTGACCAGGATCACCCGCCCCGGAAAGGCGTGCGGCAACCAGCGCCACCGCTCCAGCGAGAGCTCGAGCTGTTCGATGCGCGTGGCCATACGCTTCTCGGCCGCGCGCGACGTGCTGTCGCGGGCGAGCTCGCGCTGCTGCGCCAGCTCAGCCTTGAGCAGGCGGTAGTGCAGCAGCGACGGTTCGGCGGCGTTGAAGACGCCGACCGGATCGGTCCCCGCGGCCATCGTGCGCACGGCGCCCGCGAGGTCGTAGTCATCGCGCGCGATGCGGAAGCTCTCGTGCGCGTCGCTCGGCTTCACGCGCCCCCACTGAAGCGTGGCGAGCACGCGCGCGACCGCCACGCTCATCAATGCCTCGAAGGATGCAGCGCGCTGCGGCGACGCGCCCGAATCCGCGAGTGAGCGCGCCAGCGACTCGAGCACCGCGGCGTCGTAATCTGCCGGGTGCAACCCGACCCCTTCGACGAGCGAGAGGTACCGCACCACCGAGAGCGCCGCGTTCGTCGGGCGACCGTCGCGCAACCAGAGCGGACGCCACCCCACGCTGTCGTACACCTGCCGCAGCTCCCCCTGCACATCGTTGAGACGCGACCAGCGGGCGCCGCGGAGTTTTCCGCTTGCGAGTGCCTCACGCACGAGGCCCACGTTCACGTCCTCGTCCTGCGCGCCGAGCGACGGCGCCCGCGCGCCCACGGAGGCGAGGGCGACGAGCAGGGAGACGGCGGCGCGCCGGAGCGCGCCTCGATGCGTGCGGAGGGAAAGGATCACACGTGAACCCTAACCTCGGACGCGGAGGAGTGGCAAAGGGGCGGCGTCCTGCCAGATTCCCCGCATGACGACGATCGACATGGCGGTCCTGCCCGAGCAGATTCGCGCGGCGCGCGAGCGGCTGCACGACCACATCCGCCAGACGCCGTTCGACCTCAGCCTCCCGTTGAGCCAGCGGTTGCAGGGCGAGGTGCGGCTCAAGGGTGAGCACCTGCAGCATACCGGCTCGTTCAAGGCCCGTGGGGCGCTGCACAAGGTGCTCTGCCTAACGCCCGATGCGCGGGCCCGGGGGGTGATCTCGGCGTCGTCGGGCAACCACGGCGCCGGCCTGGCGTGGGCGTGCAAGCTGGCGGGGGTGCCGGCGGTCATCTATGTCCCGGAGCACGCCTCGCCGGCCAAGGTCGCGAACATTCGCAGCCATGGCGCCGAGGTGCGGCACTTCGGCATCGACGGGCTCGATACCGAGGAGCACGCGCGCGCCGCGGCTGCGCGCGAGGGACGCACCTACGTCTCGCCGTACAACGACCTCGAGGTGATGTGCGGGCAGGGGACGATCGGGCTGGAGATGGCGGAGCAAGCGGGCGAGCTGGACGCCGTGATCGTGGCGGTGGGAGGTGGTGGGCTGATTGGCGGAATCGCTGCGGCGCTCAAGGAGATTATGCCGAAGGTGCGGGTGATCGGAGCGCTCCCGGCCAACTCGCCGGTGATGGCCGAGTCGGTGGCCGCTGGGGAGATCGTGGTTCGCGAGTCGCTCCCGACGCTGTCGGACGGGACGGCCGGCGGCATCGAAGCCGGGGCGATCACATTCCCGGTGTGCCGGTCGCTGGTGGATGAGTGGGTGCTGGTGACGGAAGACGAGATTGCCGCCGCGATGCGTCGCTTCGTGGAGGAGCACCACCAGCTGATTGAAGGGGCGGCGGGGGTGGCGCTCGCCGCACTCGAGCGGCGCGCCGCGGCGGGTGGGGCGCGCGGGCTCGGTGGCGAGCGGGTTGGCGTGGTCCTGTGCGGGGCCAACATCAGCACCGACGCGCTGGTTGGGGTGCTGACGCGTCCCTCGTGAGGCACGTCCTCGCGCGACGAATGACCGACGCGCGTGTGCGAGGGAATGGCCGGACGCCCGACGCCCGGTGGTCGAGGACCACCGGGCGTCGGCATAACGAGAGCGGCGAGTTCGGGTGTCGCGTGCAAGCCGGGGCTACGGTTGCACCTGTCCCACTCGCCACGCGGTCGAGACGATCGTGCCGTCCGCGCGCGGCGGTGTGGCACCCCCGCCGGTCCATCCCGTCGCCGCGACGTTCCACGAGACGAGCGTTCCGGGCTGCAGCCCCCAGATGTTCTGCCAGCCGGCGAAGGTGGAGAAGATGGGCATCGTGACATCGAGGTCGGTGGCGCTCCCCAGGTAGCCTGCGGACACCGTGAGTGTCACCTGTCGCGGCGCCGCGCCGCCCTGCGAGAAGGTGGCGAGGTACCGATGGTTGTACTCGGCCTGGCGCACCAGCAGGAGCCGCAGTCGCGCGTACGCGGCACCGCTGGCGACCGAGACGTCGGGCGTGCCTAACGCACTCCCGAGCGTGAGGGTCGGGTCCTGCGGGTCGGCGAGCCATGCGGTGACGCTGCGTGACGCGATGGTCGAACCAGCGGACTGCTCCAGCGCGGTCGCCCCCAGGACGTGCAGGTCGCCGTTGCGCCGATTGAAGGTCGGTACCCGTGGATACGGACGCGTCGCAGCCGTGCCGGCCGGGTCGAACGCCAGTTCGGCGAACGAGTTGGCGAGGGTGAAGTAGCCGGTGGTGAGGGTGACGGGCTCGCCGTTGCCGTTGACCACCGTGACGTTGCGCGACTCCGGTTGCACCGTCTCGGGGCCATCGAAGTTGAGGGTGTCGAGCGCGACGCCGTCGGCGAGGTTGAGCCCGCGCCGCAGGATGAGACCCGACGAGGTGCCGGTCGTGGCGTTGAGGCGCGAGGCGACCAGGTCGAGCGCGCCCGCGGGGACGCCCGTGAGGGTGAAGCTCGTGTTGGGTGCCACGACCGAGGTCAGCGCGCCTCCGAACGAGACGGCGCTACGGAAGGCCGGCGCCACGCCCACGACGGTCCCTGGAATGGACTTGGGGGTGCCGCCCACGTTGCAGCTGGCGCCCAGGGCCGTGAGCTCGGCGGCGGTGCCGTAGGTGAGCGTGAGGTCGAAGTCGTTGGCGGCGTTCTGCGTGACGTAGGCGATGCCGCCGATGGTGGCGACACTGAAGGCGTACGTGTCGTTGGCCAGCGAGCCGAGCGTGCGCCACGCCCCGCCACCGTCCTGCGCTGCGACCCACACCGGGCGTTCGCTCGCGTTGCCGCAGAACTGCCACTGCACGTTGCCGCTGGTGACGGGCTTCTGCGTGAGCGTCCAGTTGAGCTGCGCGGTGGCATCGGGGACGTTGGTTCCCGAGGCGGTGATGAGGAGGGCGTACGATCCGATGGCGGTGGTATCGGGGACGGTGAGCGTGACCACGGCGGTGTCACCCGTGGTGGGCGCAGCGCTCGCGGAGGCACCGCCCGGGACCCCCGCCACGGCCACGCGTACCGTGTCGGTGAAGTTGGAGCGGGCGATGATCACGCGGAACGTCGTGTCGCGTCCCTGCTCGGAGCCCATGCTGCCGGGGACGACCGTGATGGCGATGGCGCCGGCGGGCGCGGCCACCACCGTCAGGCGCAACGTATCGACCTTCTCGGCGCGGTTCGGGGTGTTGCCGCGCACGACGACGGGATAGAGGCCCGGGGCGACGGCACCGCCGATGCTGAGGGTGAGCGCGGTGCTGTCGCCGGTCAGCGTGCTCTGGCCTAACGCGGTGGTGATGCCGGCGGGGAGCGAGTCGATGGTGAGGGTGACGGCGGCGGTGAAGCCGCTATCGCGTGCAAGGCGGACCATCCCCTGTCCGTTCTGTCCCTGGACCACGCTGAGCGAGTCCGGCGTGAGCGAGAGGGCGTAGCTGGCGGCCGCCGCGATGGTGACGGCGATGGTATCGGTCCGCGCGGTGAGGCCGGTGGCCGTCCCGGTGACGAGGGCGCTGAAGGTGGCAGGGGCCGCCGTTGGCGCGACGGCAAAGCGGACGGAGGTCGTGTCGCCCGTGAGCGCGGGGGTGCCGACCGTCGCGGTGACGCCGGCGGGGGCCCCGGTGACGTCGAGCGTTACGGTGCCCGTGAAGCCGCCGGCGCGCATCACCGTGAGGAGCGACGTGGCGGTGTCGCCCTGCGTGATGCGGAGCGTCCGCGGGGTGGCGGCGAGCGAGAAGGCGGGGACCTGCGCGGCGGCGACCGTGATGGTGGCGGTGGCGGTTGCGTCGGTGAGGCCGGTGGCCTTGGCGCGTACGGTGACGGGGTAGTCGCCAGGCGCAACGGTGCCGACCACGGACACGGTGACGGCGCTCGTGGTGGCGGCCGCGGGGATCGTGGCAGGAGCGAAGGCGCCGGTAATGCCGGCCTGTGCGCTTTCGAGGGTGAGGTCGACCGGGCCGGCAAACGGGGCCGTGCGGGCGAGGGTGACGGTGAGCGTTCCGGTCTGTCCCTGGGTGATGGGGAGGCTCGCGGGGGCGACGGTGATGGCGACGCTCCCGGTGGGGGGTGGGGGTGCATTGCCGTCGTCGCCGCACGCGGCCACTGCGAGCGTGGCGAGCACGGCGGGGGTGAGCAGGAGTCGCCGCGACAGCGAGCGCGGCGCCAGCGAGCGGATGCGTGGCGTGACGTACATGGACGGTCCTCCCAAAATGCGGATGGCAGCACGACACCGTGCGGCGGGAGGAATAACGTGCCGGGTGGGCTCGCGTCCTGCGGCGTGGATCACACTAACGAAAAAAAGCCACACTTCCTGACGCTGAGGCTGTTGCGACACGCCCGGGCACGCCACGAAGCGTGATGGTGCGCACGTGCGTTCGTGGCGTCTGTGCCGCAGATGCCTAACGACCTCCACCGCTGGAGCCCGTGGTCGTGGTCGCCTAACGACCGTCGTGCCCGCCGGACGCACGGCCGGGGCCGCCCCCTGGTGGTGCGGCTGCCTAACGGCTGTCGAGACCGCCGCGATGCACACGAGCCCGGCGATGCATGGCATCGCCGGGCTCGTGTGCGCCGTGTGACCCCTGTGGCCGATCGCTGGAGCGCGATCGGCCGTCGCCTGTGGCTCAGACCGGGAAGAGCATCTCCCGGTACTTCGGCAGCGGCCAGAACTCGTCGCCGATGATCAGCTCGAGCGCGTCGCTCGCCGCGCGCACCGCGGCCATGGCGTCGGCCCCCTCGCTGGTGAGCAGCGTGGCGCACGGCGCCAGATCCTCGTGCAACGACTCGGCCTTGTCGATCACCTTGGCCAGTGCCTCACGCTTGGCCTTGAGCTGCTTGGCCAGCGCCCCCACCTCGTTGGCGCGCTCCACCTGCGGGATCTCCTTGATCCCCGCCGCCTTGGCCTGCGCGGCATTCGCCGCCAGCGCGCCCTGGTAGGAGTACGCCGCCGGAAGCACGAGCGTGTCGACCATCTCCTTGAGCGTGTGCAGCTCGATGAGGATGTCCTTCACGTAGCGCTCCATGCGCACATGGTAGCGCGACTCGAGCTCTTCCTTGCTCAGGATCCCCAGCGTGGCGAACAGGTCACGCGAACGCCGCGCCGTCAGCTGTCCCAGCGCCTCGGGGGTGCGGCGCAGGTTGAGCAGGCCGCG
This sequence comes from Gemmatimonadota bacterium, assembly GCA_016719105.1. Lineage (NCBI taxonomy): Bacteria > Pseudomonadati > Gemmatimonadota > Gemmatimonadota bacterium. The sequence continues at coordinate 94,415 of JADKAQ010000023.1, forward strand.
CTTGGCCGCTTCGACCACCCAGGCGGCCGAGTAGTTGTTCCCCTCGAACCGCACGTGCTTGGTCTCGCGGAACGTCTTGCGTACCACCTTCATCACCGCATCGTCGATCGACTTGGTGAGCTTCTTCTCCTCCTTGATCTCCGCCGTGATGTCGGCGATGGCCTCGGCCACCGCCGCGTTCACGAGCGTCACCGGGAAGGCGATCGACTGCGACCCGCCCACCGCGCGGAACTCGAACTTGTTCCCCGTGAAGGCGAACGGCGACGTGCGGTTGCGGTCGGTGTTGTCCTTCTCGATCTCGGGGAGCTTGTTCACACCTAACGAGATGAGCTGCTGCTCGGCGCTCTTGGCCGCCACCTTGCCGCTGGCGATCTCCTCGATCACGCGGGTGAGCATGTCGCCCATGAAGACCGAGATGATGGCCGGCGGCGCTTCGTTGGCGCCCAGGCGATGTTCGTTGCCCGACGTCGCAATCCCGGCGCGCAGCAGCCCGGCGTGCTTGTGGACGCCCTTGAGCACCGCCGCCAGGAAGACCAGGAAGCGGATGTTCTGGTGCGGCGTCTTCCCCGGCTTGAGCAGGTTGATCCCGTTCAGCTCGTTCTCCGACGTGATCGCCATCGCCCAGTTGCAGTGCTTCCCCGAGCCGTTGACGCCGGCAAAGGGCTTCTCGTGCACGATGGCCTGCAGCCCGTGGCGCAGCGCCACCCGGCGCAGCACGGACATGACGAGCTGGTTGTGGTCGACCGCGAGGTCGGTCTCTTCATAGAAGGGGGCCATCTCGAACTGGCACGGCGCCACCTCGTTGTGCCGCGTCACGATCGGCACGCCCAGCTTGTACAGCTCGTGCTCCACCTCGGCGATGCATGCCTGGATGCGCTCGGGGATGCCACCGAAGTAGTGGTCCTCGAGCTGCTGCCCACGCGGCGGCGGCGCCCCGATGAGGGTGCGGTTGGACATCACCAGGTCGGGACGCAGCGAGAAGTGCGTGCGGTCGATCAGGAAGTACTCCTGCTCGGGGCCTAACGTGGTGTAGACGCGCTGCACCCCCTTGTCGCCCAGCAGGGCGAGCAGGGCGATCGCCTTCTCGGAGAGGACATCCGACGACCGCAGCAGCGGCGTCATCTCGTCCAGCGCTTCGCCGTTGTAGCCGATGAAGACCGACGGGATGCACAGCGTGCGCACGTTCCCGGACTCGATGATGAAGACCGGCGAGGCCGGGTTCCACGCCGTGTAGCCGCGCGCTTCCCACGTCGCGCGCAGCCCGCCCGACGGGAACGACGAGGCGTCCGGCTCCGACTGGATGAGCTGCGACGCCGAGAACTGCTCGATGACCTGCTGGTTCTCGTCGAAGGTCAGGAAGGCATCGTGCTTCTCGGCCGTGAGCCCGGTCTGCGGCTGGAACCAGTGCGTGAAGTGCGTGGCACCACGCGAGACCGCCCAGTCACGAATGGCCTGAGCCACCGTGGGGGCGATGTCGGCGTCGAGCTTCTTCCCGAGACGGACGGAGGCGCTGAGCTTGGCGAAGACGTCCTTCGGCAGCTTGGAGCGCATCTGCTTCACACCAAAGGTGTTGATGCCGAAGAGCTCCGAGACGCTGGCCTTGTCGCCAGACGGCGAGGGCGCCGACTTGGCGCCGCGAGCCGCAATCGCCTGGAGCGCAGAGCGGCGAGCGCTGTGGTTCGAGCTGGACATGAGGGTCGGTCGGGACGGAGGTGGGACGGCGGAACGACGGGATGTACCGATGGCGGCGATCGGGCGAAATCCGTGCCGGTCGGTAAAGATGTAAGGCCAAACGTGCAAATACTGCACGCTTTGTAACGCAGTGTGCTCGAAATTAAGCGTCTGCCGTGGGCTCAATGCAACTTGTCGTGCGAAAAACGCACGAAAGAACGAGCAGCGGCAACCGGGCGAGCTCCCCCGACCTACATCCCGAAAATCGTGCGGACCCGATCTCCCAACGCTTTGGGAGTAAAGGGTTTAGGCAGGAACGCCGCACCACGCGGCAATCGCACGGCCTCGCCGGCAGCCATCGCCGAAGCACCGGACGAGAAGAGCACGCGCGCGTCGGGACGCGCCGCTACGAGGCAGGCAGCCAACTCCACCCCGCTCAGCCCCGGCATCATCACGTCGGTCACCAGGAGGTCGGCGACCGACGGATCGCGCGAGACCAGCATCAGCGCCTCATCGGCATCGGACGCCTCCGATACGCGATACCCCTCGCGGCGCAGCGTTCGCGCGGCGACACGACGAACCGTCTCCTCGTCATCGACCACCAACACGGAACGTGTCGAGGCGGGCGAGTCGATGCGCTGCGCCGGTCTGCTGGACAGCGTCGGGAGGAGAAGGGAGAAGGTGGTGCCGAGGCCGGGTTGGCTCTCGCAGAGGACGTACCCTCCCATCTGCGTGGTCGAGCCGAAGACGTGCGACAGCCCGAGCCCCTCGCGCCCGCGCGTCGAAAAGAGCGGCTCGAAGCAGCGCTCGCGCGTGATCGCGTCCATCCCGACGCCGGAGTCGCGGACCTCGACGCAGGCGTAGCGCCCGGGGCGCACGACGGCGTGCACCGCCCGACGTGGGGTGAGGTACTCCGCGCCGCTGGTGCAGATGCGAAGCTCACCGCCGGCGGGCATGGCATCGCGTGCGTTGCGCGCGAGATGCAGGATCGAGGCTTCGAGTTGCGACAGGTCGATGATGGACTGCCCGGCGTCGGTGGCGAGGTCGAGCACGACGCGCACCTGATCGCCGACAATCCGATGGAGGGTGGCCTCGAGCGCCGCGATCGCACGCGAGAGGTCGGTGCGCTGCGGAGACGTCGTTCGCGCAGTCGACGACCGCGCGAGCTCCCGCGTGAGGACGGCGGCGCGCTCGGCGGCGCGACGAATGGTGTCGATGTCGCCGCGCGCCACGTCGCGCGGGGCGAGCTCGCCGGCGATCAGCTCCGCGGATCCCGAGATGGCGGTGAGCAGTTCGGAAAATTCATGCGACAGGGCGATGGCGACACGGCCGACGCGCTCCAGCGCCCGCGCATCGCGCAGCGACGCCTCGAGCGCACGCCGTGGCGTGAGGTCCTGCAGCTGCGCCCATCGCCACCCGGGAGGGGCACCGGCGTCCATCGATCGAATGGTGATAGAGACCGCCGTCCGTTCGTCGCCGTCCAGCGCTCCCTCCGTCGACCAGCTCCCCCCGCTCCCCACGGCGCCGTCGAGGACGATCCGCTCGCGGGTGGCCGCATCGACGAGGGCGAGGAACTCCCCCCCGTCGCGGGCGACGCCGCTGCGCTCCAGCAAACGAATCGCACTTCGGTTTCCCCACTGCAGTCGCCACCACTCATCAACGACGAAGACGGCGTCCGCGAGCGATTCGGCGATGGCGCGAAAGGCGGTGTCTGTGGGGTAGGAGGATTCGGGCATCTCTGGGCAAACGCGCGGAGGGGGCGTGGCGCAACACGGTGACCTGCAGCGCCTTCCCGGCGTGACCGCGGGTGCGAGGGGACCGTCCAGCGACGGCCGCGACCGAGGGGCCCGCCCCACACGCCATCATCGCTCGTTAGGACGGAACCGCTCGCCACACCCATTACCTTCCTCCCATGTCGCCGGACGTCTCGCCGGGCGCGCCCTCCGCCTCGTGGGGGCGGCGCATCCTCCTGATCGTGGTCGCGCTGCTGGCGCTGGTCGCCGTCGCCAAACTCACGGCGATGGCGCGCGACTTCCTGGCGGGAACGGGGGGCGGGGTGACCGCGGTGGGACCGAACGACCTGCCACCGATCCCGTCGCTCCCCTCGAGCGCCACGGTGACGCTCCCCGATTCGTTCGCTGGGCGAAGCGGTGCACTGCGATTTCGCGTGCTGAGCGCTGCCGAGGCGCTGGCGGTCCCGGGCTTCGTGGCGACCTACGGGGAACGGGCGCTGCACGCCCCTGCGGTGCACATGACCACGCGCCCCGAGGACTCGTCGGCCTTTGCCCTCATCGTGCTCCGTCCGTTCGGGGCCAAGAAAGGCGACATCCTCAATGGCTATCGCTTGGGGCGCTGGCCGGCCGAGCGGTGGATCATGGCGCGCAACTACTTCAATCCCGACGGCTTCGTCGAGGTCACGCCAGCCAACGTGAACTTGCAGCTGTCGGCACACTTCACGCTGGGCGACTTCCTGACGCACGACCAGCGCACCGTCTGGCCCAAGTACGTCGTGCTCGAGGAGAAGCTCATCGACAAGCTGGAGCTGGTGCTGGCCGACCTGGAGGCGCATGGCATTCCGGCGGGGCAGGTGAAGGTGCTCTCGGGGTTCCGGGCGCCGTACTACAACGACCGTGGGGTGGGGGAGGGGATGGCGCGCGCGAGCCGTCACCAGTTCGGCGATGCCGCCGACCTCGTCGTCGATGACGACGGCAACGGACGCATGGACGACCTCAATCGCGATGGCGTCCTGGATGTGCGCGACACCGCCCCCATCTCGGCCGCGATCGCGCGGGTGGAGAAGGCGCACCCCGAACTGGCGGGAGGGCTGGGGACATACCAGGCGACGGGGCCGAGCGGTCCGTTTGCGCACGTGGATGTGCGCGGCACGAGTGCACGCTGGGAAAGCGGGTGGTGGAAGCGTCGTCGGTGAGGCGAGCGGCGCGGGCAACCGCACGCACCGCACGCGAACCGCACGCGAACCGCACGCGAGCCGCACGCGAGCCGCACGTGAGCAGCATTGGAGCCGCATCGGCGCGAGACCCTGAACCGCGGCACGAGCGGCCGATCGCGGCTGGCGCCGCGCGAGCGGTGCGGTAGGATGTAGCCACGCCAGCGTCGTCCGAGATTCGCCCGCCGTGCGGCTGGCCCTCGCCCCACCCTCCTCACGCACTCATGCCTGCCATCACGCTCGCGCTGCAGCTCCTCGCGATCACGCACGTCACGCTGATCGACCCCGATGTCTCGGCCGTGCGCCGCGACATGACGATCGTGGTGCGTGGGTCGCACGTCGAGGCGGTCGGCGCGAGTGCGACGACCGCCGTGCCTGCCGGGGCGCGAGTGATCGAGGGGCGCGGCAAGTACGTGATTCCCGGGATGTGGGACATGCACGTCCACGCCGACGCCAGCGGTGGGCGCGCGCTGCTGCCGCTGTTCGTCGCCGCCGGCGTCACCGGGGTGCGCGACATGAATGGCTCCCTGTCACGGCTGCGTGGGTGGCAGCGCGAGATCGCGGCCGGGACGCTCGTCGGGCCACGCCTGGTCATCTCCGGTCCGTACATCATCGGGCGCGACCTCCCGCCTGCGCTCGGGATGCCGTACCTGCGCGCGAGCGACGAGGCCAGCGCGACGCGGGGCGTCGACTCGCTGGTGGCGTTAGGCGTGGACTTCGTGAAGGTGCACGGCTTCCTCACGCCGACGGCGTACTTCGCCGCCGCCCGCGCGGCGCGACGCAAGGGCATCACCTTTGCCGGACACGTCACGCTGCCGGTGACGCCGCTCCAGGCATCGGACTCGGGGCAGCGCTCGCTCGAGCATCTCTACGCCTTCCTGAATGAGTGCACGCCCGCCGACTCGGCGGTGATCGCCCGCGGGATCGCGTTGCAGCGCTACGTGATGGGGGAGTGCACGTCGGTGTCGCAGCAAGCGATGTACGCCAGGCTGGCGCGCAACCGCACGTGGGTGACGCCCACGCTCACGGTGCAGCGCATGCTGTCGGAGATGCGCGTCCCGATCGTCCCGGGCGACAGCACCGCGCAGTTCTACGGCGACTCGTTGATGCTGCGGTTGGCGATGGAGATGGAGCTGCCGCCCACGCCGCCCCCGGGCTCGGTGGCCGCGGGTGAGGCGTTGTTCGCGCGGCGCATGGCGCTGGTCGGGGCGCTGCATCGCGCCGGCGTCCCGATCCTCGGCGGAACTGACGCACCGCTGGCGGTCGGCGGCCCGGGTGCGGGGATCGTCGGCGAGCTGGAGCTGCTGGTGCAGTCGGGACTCACCCCCCGTGAGGCGTTGCGCACCGTCACCACCGAACCGGCGCGTTACCTCGCCGCCGATTCGCTCGGCACGGTGGCGCGCGGGAAGGTGGCCGACCTGGTCGTGCTCGATGCCGACCCGCTGGTGCAGGTGACGAACCTGCGCCGCATCCACGCGGTCGTGGCCAACGGTCGTGTGTTCGATGCCGCGGCGCGCGAGGCCCTGTTCCAGGCGGCGCGGCGCGCGGCGCGTCCGGCGGGTCGTTGACGGCACGCGCCCGCCGCTGATGCGAGTCGCCCTCTTCGCGCCCTGCTTCGTCGATCAGCTTGTTCCATCCGCGGCGATCGCCGCGGTGCGCGTGCTCGAACGACTCGGCGTGGAGGTCGCACTGCCCGGTGGCGCGGCGTGTTGCGGGCAACCCCCCGCCAACGCGGGGTTCGCCGCCGCCGGCGAGCCGGCGCTCGATCGATTCGTGCAGACGTTCGCACCGTACGATTACGTCGTCGTCCTGTCCGGCAGCTGCACGGTGCACGTGAAGGGCCACGCCGCGGCGCTCGGTCCCGCGGGAGCCCGCGTGGCGGCGCGCACCATCGAGTTCTGCACCTTCCTGCACGACATCGTTGGCCTTGCGGCGGTGCGTGCGCTCGGCGCCAGCTGTCGCGAGCGGGTCGCGGTGCACGTGGGCTGTCACGCGTTGCGCGGGCTCGACCTCGCGACGCCGAGCGAGCTGCAGCGCCCGGCGGTGGACAAGGTGCGCGCCTTGCTCGAGACCGTCGACGGCCTCTCCTTCGCGACGCTGGGCCGCCGCGATGAGTGTTGCGGCTTTGGCGGGAGCTTCAGCGTGAGTGAGCCCGCGGTCTCCACGCGCATGGGGCGAGATCGGCTGCACGACATGCGCACGCACGGCGCGACGGCGATCGTCTCCACGGACGTCTCGTGCGTGTTGCACCTGCAGGGGATCGATCGTGCGTCGGGCGGTGCGCTCCCCATGTGGCACGTGGCGGAGGTGCTGGCCCGCCGTGGGGCGACCGACGACGCCACGACTGCGCCATGACGCCGACCCACACGGAGCATCGCCGGCTCCCCATTTTCGACGCCAACGGCGCCGTGGACCACGCCGCGGGGGCCGCGCTGTTCAACGCCGACGTCGAGCGCACCGGGTGGCACGACGGCGCGCTCTGGTTCGTGCGCGAGAAGCGCGACCGTGCCGCCGCCACCGTCCCCGAGTGGGAGGCGCTGCGCGACCTCGCGTCGGCCATCAAGACGCACACGCTGTCGCGGCTGGACGAGTATCTCGCGCTGTTCGAGCGGCGGGCCACCGCGCGCGGGATCACGGTGCACTGGGCGCGTGACGCCGCCGAGCATAACGAGATCGTGCACGGGATCCTGGCGGCGCGCGGGGCGCGGCGCATGGTCAAGAGCAAGTCCATGCTGACCGAGGAGTGCGGGCTCAACGACTACCTGGCCGCGCGCGGGATCGAGGTCGTCGACACCGACCTGGGCGAGCGCATCGTGCAGCTGCGGCACGAGCCGCCGAGCCACATCGTGATGCCGGCCATCCACCTGAAGAAGGAGGAGATCGGCGAGACCTTCCACGAGCACCTGGGGACGCCGGCGGGGCTCGCCGATCCCGATGTGCTCACCGCGGCGGCCCGCGTGCACCTGCGCGAGCGCTTCCTGGGGGCGGACGCGGCGCTCACCGGGGTGAACTTCGGGATCGCGGAGACCGGTGGGATCGTCGTGATCACGAATGAAGGGAACGCCGACCTCGGAACGGCGCTGGCGCCGGTGCACATCGCCTCGATGGGGATCGAGAAGCTCGTGCCGCGCGCCGCGGACCTCGGCGTCTTCCTGCGATTGCTGGCACGGAGCGCCACCGGGCAGGCGAGCAGCGTGTACGCCTCGCACATGCACGCACCACGGCCCGGGCAGGCGATGCACGTGGTGCTGGTCGACAACGGGCGCAGCACGCAGTTGGGGCGCGCCGACTTCTGGGGATCGCTCAAGTGCATTCGGTGCGCGGCCTGCATCAACACGTGCCCGGTGTACCGGCGTTCCGGCGGGTACAGCTACGGCTCGACCGTTCCCGGTCCCATCGGGTCGGTGCTCACGCCGGGGCTCGACCTCGCGAAGTACGCCGCGCTCCCGTTTGCCAGCACGCTGTGCGGATCGTGCAGTGCGGTCTGCCCGGTCAAGGTCGACCTCGACGCGCAGCTCTATCGGTGGCGCCAGCAGGTGGTGGCGGCCGGGCACGTATCGCCGGCCAAGGGGTGGTTCATGCGACGACTGGGCGGGATGCTCGCCGATCCCGAGCTGTTGCAACTGGCGGGATCGGCCGCGCGCGTGGCGTTGCGTGTGCTGCCGTCGGCCCTAGCGCGTCGCCTGGCCGGGGGGTGGGGGGCGACGCGGGCACTGCCGGAGGCGCCGCGTGGCAGCTTCCGCGAGTGGCGCCGTGCCAACCGCCCCGGCGAGCCATGAGCGCCCGCGACGACATCCTGCGCGCGGTGCGGGCGGCGCGCGGGGCGACCTTCGCCGGGGGCGAGCCGCCGCCGCTCCCCGCGCTGCCCGCTGCCCCGCGCGTGTGGGGGGAGGCGGCCGTGGGGTTGGTGGAGCAGTTCACGGCGGCGGCGTTGGCGGCCGCGTCGAACGTGGTGCGCATCACGCGCGCGGCACTGCCACAGGTGATCGAGGCGACGGCCGGAGTGACACCGTCAGCTGCATCGGGGCGTGTGGGCGATGATCTGCGCGTGCTGTCGATGGTGGCGGCGATCCCGGGGACGGTCGCACTCCCCGACGACCCGCACGCGCTGGCGCAGCTCGACCTCTTCGTTTGCGAAGGGGTGATCGGCGTGGCGGAGAACGGCGCGATCTGGCTGCCCGCCTCACAGCTCGGGGAGCGCGCGGCACTCGTGCTCGCCACCGAGGTGATCGTCGTTCTGGCGCGCTCCGCGATCGTCCCCACCATGCACGCGGCGTACGCCGCGGTCGACGTGAGTGCCGAGGCGTTCGGCGTCTTCCTCGCCGGGCCGTCGAAAACGGCCGACATCGAGCAGTCGTTGGTGATCGGCGCACACGGCGCCAAGGGGCTCACGGTCTGCCTGGTCGACGACTGAGTCGACGACCGAGCGAACGACCGAGCGATCGACCGAGCGAACGACCGAACCAACGACCGAGCTGACGACTGAGCCAACGACGCCGTCGTCCTGCCGGTGGTGTGCGCGGCGCCTTACAACAGGGCCTTGAGCCGATCCAGGTCGACGTTCCCGCCGCAGACAATCGGGACGACCGTTGCATCTGGCGACAGCCGCAGCCGCTCGGTGAGCAGCGGGACGAGGGCGGCGGCGCCTGCCGCTTCGGGGAGGAGCTTGCAGCGCTCCATCAGCACCTTCATGGCGTCGACGATCTCCTCGTCAGGCACCACGAACCATTCGTCGACAAAGGCCTGGCAGTGCGCGAGGTTGCGCGTCCCGGCAAAGGGGGCGGCGAGCCCATCGGCGATCGTGGTGAGCACCGGCAAACGCTGCGGCGAGCCGGCCGCGAGCGAGCGCGTCATGACGTCGCCGCCCGTGGGTTCGACACCAATCACGCGCACGGATGGGCGCAGCTGCTTGATGGCGGCGGCCACGCCGGAGATGAGGCCACCTCCCCCGCAGGCGACGATGACGACGCCCACGTCGGGGACCTGCGCGAGGATCTCGAGCCCCACCGTCCCCTGGCCGGCGATCACGCGCGGGTCGTCGAACGGATGAATGAGCGTGAGTCCGCGCTCGCGTTGCAGCTCAAGGGCGGTCGCCAGGAGGTCGCCCGACGTCTGGATCACGTCGCCGCCGTAGCCCTTGGTCGCCGCCACCTTGGACGGCACCGCGGTTGCCGGCATGACGATGGTCGCGTGCACGCCGAACTGCGCGGCTCCCCACGCCAGGGCCTGCGCGTGGTTCCCGGCCGACAGCGAGATCACGCCGCGCCCTCGCTCGTCAGGCGTGAGCTGCCGCAGCGTGTTGATCACGCCACGCACCTTGAACGATCCGGTCTTCTGGAAGAGTTCGAGCTTGAGCACCACGCGCGCCCCCGCTCGGCTCCCCAGGTAGGTCGACGTCGAGACCGGGGTGAGGTGCACGTAGGGGGCGATGGCCCCTTGAGCCTCGCGAATGGCGTCGAGCGTGACGAGCGACGCGGCCGGTGGGCCCGAGGCGGGGGATGGGGAGGGGGAGGTCATGCCGCGAATCTACGCGGCGCTACGGCCTGAAGAAGACGTCGGCCGTGATGGTCTTGTCGCTCGTCAGGCGCACGCCCACGCCCACGAGCGCGGCGATGGGAATCAGAGGACCAGGAGGGGGAGGGGGAGCGCGTGGCGTACATCTCGGTCACCTGCCGCAAGAGTCAACGCGCGGAAACGTATGTTGTCAGGTGCCTCGGGCCGAGACACGGGTCGGAGGCAGGGGTCCGAGACACCCGTTCGGGCAATGCGCGGCCTCGCGGCTTTCCGCCCCGACGGGTGGAGCGATGGCAGGGCGCGACCAAGTCGGGGGGCGGGCAACGCGCCGCATCCCATGACCTGACGGGAGCTTGCCGCGTCTTCACCTTGAGGACCGGGAGGCGCCCCCCTAGCTTCTCCCCTCCATGGCGCCGTAGCCAAGTGGTAAGGCAGCGGTCTGCAAAACCGCTATTCGCCGGTTCGATTCCGGCCGGCGCCTCTCTCGTTCTCCGCGCGTCTCGTGGCCTCGCCACGGGACGCGCGCTGGTTTGTGGGCGCCGCCGCGCCTCGTCGCCAATGCGGCCACCATGGCCAGCGGGGCGGTCGAGGCGAGCTGCGTGGTCGAGGTGGAGCCGACCCGGACGTCGCTAGCTTCCCCGCATGTCGCACGCCCTTACCCTCCGCGCAGGTCCCGACGCCCTCCGCCTCGTACGAGAGCGCGGATTGCGGGCGCAGGACATCGACATTCTCCCCGGGGCATCCGGGGGGGCCAAGTGGCTCGCCCTGGCGGGGCTCGATCGCTACTTGTTCGGGACGCTGCTGGCCGAACCGCGGACCCGTCCGCTCCACCTGATCGGATCGTCCATCGGCAGCTGGCGCATGGCCTGCCTCGCGCAGCGCGATCCGGTGGCGGCGCTCGCGCGCGGGCATCATGCCTACATCTACGAACAGCGCTACAGTCCCAAGCCGTCGACGGCCGAGGTGACGCGCGTCCTCAACCGGGCGCTCGACCTCATCCTCGGTCCCACTGGGGTCGACGAGATCCTGACGCATCCCTGGGCGCGCGTGCACATCATCACCGCCGAGGGGCGCGGGCTCGCGGCCAGCGAACGGCGCTTGCTGCTGACGGCGGGGATCGCGCTCGCGGCGGCGGGGAACCTCGTCAGCCGCAAGTCGCTGGCGCTGCAGATGCGGCGGTTCATCTTCCACACGGCTGGCGATGCGACCCCCTTTCGCACCCTGTCCGACCTCCCGACGGAGCACCGGGCGCTGACGCGCGAGAACCTGCGCGCCGCGTTGCTCGCGTCCGGGTCGATCCCGCTCCTGATGGATGCCGTGAAGATTCCCGGCACGCCGCGTGGGGTGCACTGGGACGGCGGCGTGCTCGACTACCATCTGGACCTCGACTTTGGTCCGGGCGAGGGGCTCGTGCTCTACCCGCACTTCTACAGCCACGTCGTCCCGGGGTGGTTCGACAAGTCGCTGACGTGGCGACGCGCTCGCGGCGACAACTTTCGCCGCGCCCTGCTCATCGCCCCGTCCGACGACTTCGTGCGCACGCTCCCGCGCGGCAAGATCCCCGACCGGAAGGACTTCTACGCCATGGACGAGGCGACGCGCCTGCGCACGTGGCAGCGCGTGGTGGACGAGAGCGTCCGCCTGGGCGACGAGCTCGCCGAGTTGCAGGTGACGGGCCGCCTCGCCGGTCGACTCGAGCCGTGGTGACCCAGCGGGCGCCACTCCGCGCGATAGGCGAACGGCGCCGTCAGGCGCCGTTCGACCGTCCGCCTGGAGTCTCCCGGCTGCCTAACGCTTGACCTTCACTCCCGCCAGCTGCCCCAGCGCCCCCAACGTGGTCTGCGCGGCGTTGAGTCCCAGCCGGAAGTCCTTGTCGCTGAAGGTGGCATAGGTGTCGGTCGGCTGGTGCCAGTGCGGGTTCCAGCCGTTGCCGGTGTGCGCCCCGCGCTCGTTCTCCCGCAGCGAGATGGCCGGGATGAGGTCCTGGAACGGCCCGGAGTCGGTGTTGGTCATGTGCGGCCCGACGGTGGCCGGGTAGTCGGTCGCGTACTTCTCGTTGGCGGCGTGGAACAGCCAGGCCAGCTCCGCCGACTGCTTCGCCATCTTCGAGTTGGACTGGAACTCGACGTTGACGTCGGCTTCGGGGCGCTGCTCGGGATTGAGCGTGCCGTCGGCGCGCGGCATCCCGTGGTCCCACAGCATCATGTCGTGCTGGATCATCCCCAGCCACTTGGGCTCGGGGTACTTCCCCGAACCCGCCGGCTCCTCCTTCCCCTGCAGCGCCTGACGCTGGGCGACGTACGCGCGCGCCCCGTTGAGCCCCGTCTCCTCGTTGTTCCAGAGGGCGAAGCGAATCGTGCGCTCGGTGGTGACGCCGGGCATGGAGAAGATGCGCGCCAACTCCATCACGAGTGCGGTCCCCGAGCCGTCGTCGTTGGCGGCCTCGCCCCAGCCGATCCCGTCCATGTGCGCGCCCACGATGTACATCTCGTCGGGACGCGTGCTCCCCACCTTGGTGCAGTAGACGTTTTGTCTCGCCCCCGGCGTGCTCGCCTCGGCGTTGAGCGCCCGCAGGCGCGGGTCGGGCTGCGCGAGCGAATCGGTATTGACCCCCGTGCGCGCCCGGTTGCCGCGCAGGCGTGATCCACCCGCCCCCACCCTCGGCGCCCCTCCCGGTCGCTGCCCCGCTCCCGCCACGGCCGGCCGCGGCTGCGCCGGCGGCGGATTGAATTCGTACGTGAGCCGCTCGGGGCTACAGCCGTAGCTCTTGAGCTGGGCCTCGATCCAATCGAGGGCCTGCCGATTGCGCGCGGTCCCCTGGCGCCGGTCGCCGAACGCCGTGAGTCCCTTGATGGTGGCCTTGTAACGCTCGAGATCGAGCTGGCCGACCAGCGTGGCGATGGGATCGGCGGAGTCGGCCGGGGCGGGCTGCTGCGCGGCGACTGGAGTGCTGGAGGCGGAGGCGACGGCGAGCAGCGCCGACGTGGTGACGAAGCGGGCGAGGCGCATCAGGGGGCGGAGCAGGAGGGAGAGCAAGGACCCGGTCGACTACGAGGGAGAGGGGCAGAGCGCTGACGGCGCAGCGACGTGACGGAAGCTGCGCGCGTGAACGTCGCGGCGTGAGCACCGCGCGCCACACCGCGGCTACCCCGCGGCTACCCCGCGGCTACCGCGCGGCTACCCCGCGCGCGTCACCGTCGCGGAAGCGGCGTGTTGCTCCCGAAGCTCGCGTAGGCCAGCAGGAGCCCAGGGACGATGAAGACCGCGTAGAAGGGATTGCCGCCACTGACCGCCATCGCCCCCGCGCCGAAGGCGACGTAGATGACGGCGATGATGCGAAGCGGGGCGAGCGAGTGCGCCTCGCCCTTCGCGACGCGACTCAGCATCCAGAGTGCCGTCGCCCCGAAGGCCAGCATGCAGACGCCGCCGAAGACCCACCCGATCCCCAAGCCGAGCACGAGGTCGGCGGGCGCGTTCGTCTCGGCAAGGCGCCCACGCATGACCGGCCAGCCCAGGACCGAGTGCGCGCCGCTGCTCGCGGTGATGACGATGGCGGCGACGAAGCCGGCGATGATGCGAAGCTTGGTCATGCAGAGGGCACGGGAGGTGGGAGGGGGCGCGCGCGGTGGTGGGGGCCGACGCCAGCGCCGGCACTACGCTACCGCACAACACGGCGAGAGCAAGTCCCCCGCTCGCGCCGTGCCGCGCCCGCCGTCCCGCGGGCCGGTGCCTAACGCACGTTCAGCGTCATCACCACCTGCCGCGTGATCCCGCCGCTCGTCCCCCGCAGAATCAGGACGTGCGGCCCGGGCGTGATATTCGGGCTGGCGTAAACGTCGACCTGCACGCCGTTCCCGGTGGTGCTCGCCGGGGAGAAGTTGACGGCGTAGTTCCCCGGATTGTCGGTGATGGCCGTGAGCGAGACGGCGCCGGTAAAGCCGCCACTGCGCACGATATCGAGCGCGAGAGGGGTGAACACCCCCCGCGTGATCACGAGGTCGCTCGGCGTTGGAGCGAGTGCGAAGTCGGGGGTGGTGGCGGCGACGACATTCACCGTCGCCACGGCGGTGGGCGGCGAGGCGCCCAGGGCGACCGAGACCACCACCGGCCAGTTGCCAACCAATCCCCCCAGTACCTGCAGCGTGGCGGTGTCGCCCGTCGTGAAGTTGGGGGTGATCCACGCCCTGCCCCCCGGTGGGAACGTGGCCACGCGCAACTCGACGCGCGTCCCCACCGCCACGCCGGTCCTCGTCAGGCGCACGGGAATCGCGACCAGGCCGCCCGAGGCGATCGTGACCGTGGGGGTGAGAAGCTGGATCGCGATGCTGCTCGTGGGGGGGGCCGGCACCACCAGCGTGAGCGGCGCGGTTCGCGTGAGCGAGCCCGCGGTGCCGCGCACGGTGAGCGGATAGCTCCCCGGCGACGCGGAGGCGCCGACGGCCAGCGTCACGGTGCTCGTGGAGCCCGTGGCGCTCGCCGGATTGGCTGCGGCCGTCACCCCGGCGGGGAGTCCCACGACGTCGAGCGTCACGGCACCGGGATTCCCCGTTCGTTGCAGGGTGACGGTGGCCTGTCCGCTCGCCCCCGGCGCCACGCTGAGCGAGGCGGGCGCCACCGACATCGAGAAGTCGGCGGGGGTCGCGACGGTGAGCGTGACGGTGGCCTGCCTGACGAGTGCCCCGGCGGTCCCGGTCACCACGATGGGGTAGCTCCCGTCTGGCGTCGACGCGCTGGTCCCGACCGTCAGCTGTGCGGTCGTCCCCGTGACGCTGCTCGGGGTGAAGGTGGCCGTCGCCCCTGCGGGCAGTCCCGACGCGGCGAGTGCAATGTTCCCGAGCCCGGGCGCCGAGCGCGTGAGGGTGAGGTCGAACGAGCTGCTTCCGCCAGGCGCAACCGTCGCAGCGGCCGGCGTGGCCAGCATGCTGAAGTCTGGCGGAACCGGCGCCGCCACCACGTTCAGCACCCAGTTGACCGTGTCGGCGCTCTCGCCGGAGGTGGCCAGGGTGCGCACCAGGTAGCGCCCGGTCGTCGCGTTGGCAGGGACATCGAGCCGCAATAGCGTGCTGGAGGCCGACGTGGTCGAGGGCGTGAAGACGACCCCTGTGCCGGCGGGGACGGTTGCCGCATCGACCGAGAAGGTCACCCCACCAACAAACCCCGTGGCGCGCGTGAGCCCGATCGCGACGTCGCTCCCGCTCCCCACGGTCACGCTCTGCGAGTTGGGGCTCAGGAGCCGAAACGGACGTAGCACTTCGCCGGTGACCGGCGTGCGGCCGACGGCGGCTGCGCTTCCGCCAATTCCGGTGGCCACGACGTCGAAGGTGAAGAGGCCGGGGGCCGCCTTGGGGGTGGCCCCCAGCGTCAGCGTCGAGGTGCCGTTGCCGGTGACCGTCGGGGGATTGAAGTCGGCGAGTACACCGGATGGGAGCGCCCCACCGAGGGAGAGCGCCGCCCCCGCGGGGCCCCCGGCGACGGTGATCGCGATCGTTGCCGTCACGACGGCGCCCGGGAGCACGTCGATCCGGGCGGGCGTGGCCGCCACCGTCACACTCGGCGCGACCGTGATCTGCTGCTCCGTTTTCGCGTCACAGCCACCTGGGGAGAAGATGCAGAAAAGGAAGCAGCCGTTCGACGACAGTGCGATGACGGCGATGGCGGCGCTGCGCGCCACGCGACGAACGAGGGACATGCGAAATGCTCCTGACGGCGACTGGGATATGGCGGGCGTGCCGGCGCCTCGCCGAGGCTCCACCTTCGCTACACGTCGCAAAGGCGGCGGGCGTCTCACTCGTCCGGTGCCGGCGTCACGACTCCGGGGCATCCGGATCGAAGGACTGCGGCGCGCTCGAACGTCTGCGCGACCAGGACTGGCGGCCCCATCGGAGCAGCGGTTGTGTCGACGGGCGACCGCGGTAGCTTGGCCGGATGCAGTGGCGAAACCGGTGGCTCGCGCTGGGTGCGGCGGGGGCGGCGATTCTGGTGTGCGTGGCGGGTCCGGCGTTCGCAGGGACGCAGGATCGCGAGCGGATCGTGTTCCCCGGCCGGACTCCCGGTGCGCCCGTGTCGCTGCGCGCCACGCCTGCGCGCACTGCGCCTACCATGCTCGCGCCGCCCGCCACCGCGCGGCTCGTTGCGGCCGAGGCGCTGCACGCCGCCGAGCGAGGGACGCTCGTGGCGTGGGCCGACGCGTGGCGCACCCGGCTCGTGCGGACCCCGGGCGACCGACTGGCCGTCTTTGCCGTCGCGACCGCCGAGCGGCTCGCCTACGACTTCCGAGGGGCGGACGCGCGCCTCGCGCGCCTCGCCACGGCGGGTGCCGCCGGCGTGGCCGACGAGATCACCCGTCAGGCGCAACTCGCCCGCGCGGCGATGGACGCGGTCCAGGGACGGCACGCAGCGACTGCCCCGCGCCTGCAGGTCATCGAGGGCGGTGCACTGGCGGCGGGGGATACGGCGGGGGCGCTCGACGCCCTCCTCCTCCGCAGCGCCGTGGCCCTGCGACTCGAAGGGGCCACGCCGGCGCAGCTCCTCATGGCACGCGGCGACTCGTTAGGGTGGGACCGCGATCCCGCACTGGCCGCTGCTTCCCGCTGTCGCTGGGCGGCCATTCGCTCGCGCCAGGGGAGGCGCGACGAGGCACGCCGCCTGGCGCGCACGGGGGCGGCGCTCGCGGCCGATGCAGGGCTCCGTCGGCAGGCGGCCGGGTGCCTCTTCATCCTGGCGACCGAGTTCGCGCGCAGCGGCCTCACCGACTCGCTGCGCGCGACGCTCGTCCCAGCCATGGACGCGCAGCGGGCCGCAGGTGACCTGGCCGGACTCGCCGCCTCGAGCCAGTGGGCCGGCTACTACGCCATCACACTCGGCCACTTCAGCGCGGCGCAGCGCTACCTGGCCGACGCATGGGCGCTCGCGGCGCGCGCGCAGGTGGCCGACGTGGCGGCGTGGACCGCACTCAATCGCGCGGCGCTGGCGCTGTCGTTCCACGATGCGGCGGCCACGCGGCAGTGGATGCACCGGGCCGACACGCTCATGCGCCGCCTGGACGACCCGACCGGACGACTGGAGGTCGCGCGCCTCCTGGCCCGTCACGCCGAAGCGGTTGGCGACAGCGCCGCCGCGCGCCTGCGCCTGCAGGAGGCGCAGCGCCTGGCCGACCGTGTGGGCGAGCCCCAGTTGCGGCTGTCGGTGGTGGCGGCGCGACGCGTCCTTGCCATGCGCGGGGGGGAGCTGGACGAGGCCGCGGCGCTGATGCGCGAGGAGCGGGCGCTCATCGAGCGTCATGGCCTGGACGGATGGCGCGTGTCGTTAGGTGCAGCCGAGGGCGAGCTGGCACTGCGCCGCGGCGACTCGCGCGAGGCGCGCCGCCTCCTGACGCGCGCGCTCGACGGGCTGCACGCGAGCCAGCATCATTTTCGCTTCTACACGGAAGTGCAGCTCGCGCTATCGCACGCGCTCGATGGTGACGGGCGCGCCGCGGCGCGTGTGGCGCTCGAGGCGGGGGAGAGCATGGATCGCTGGCGCGCCTCGCTGGGCGACAGCACGCTCCGGCAGTACACGGTACAGGCACAACGCAGCAGTGGGTGGTTCCACTCCATGCTCGCCGCCCGGCTGGTCGCCCTTGGCGAGACCGAGGTGGCCTTCCTGCTCGCCGAGCGCCGACGGGCCCGCGAGCTGCAAGATCGCCTGCTGCTGGCCTCGGCCTGGGGGGGCGATGGTGGCGTGCCGAGGGTCGCCCCCGTCGTGACCGCCACGCCCTCGCTGGCCGCCATGCGGCGCGCCCTCCCCGACGCGCGGACGGCGATCGTCACCCTGGATCTCGGCGAGGGCGGGGCCCCCGGGCTCGCCTTCGTCCTCACTGCCGACTCGCTGACGGCGCACGTGTTGCCGTCGCACGACGTCGTCGCCCCCACGTTGCGGCGCCTCGTGGCGCAGCTCGAGCGGGGGGGCGCCGCCGATGCCGACGCGCGACGACTGGGCGACTGGCTCCTCGTGCCGCTCCTGCCGCGCCTGGCGCGCGCCAGGGTGGAGCGACTCGTGTTCGTCCCCGAGGGGGTGCTGCACCGCCTCCCGTTCGACGTGTTGCAGCTCCCGGACGGCCGGCCGCTGCTCGCACACTACGAGAGTGCCGTCGTCCCGTCGGTGGCGGTGCTGGCGCAGTGGCGCGACGCGGGCGATGGCGCAGGACGCGTCGGTGGCGCACCGCGGGTGGTGGCGGTGGCCGATCCCGCGCGCGGCGCCAGCGGCTGGCGCGCGCTGGAGCTCTTCTCGTCCTCCGCCACGGCGGCGTCGCTTCCCCCATTGCCGGGGGCCCGCGACGAGGCCCGCCGGGTGCAACGTGCCTTTCCCGGGGCGACCGTACTGCAGGGGATGGGGGCGCGCGAGCGCTTGGTCCGGGCACAGCTGGCAGGGGCCGATGTGGTGCACTTTGCCACCCACGCGGCGGTCGATGAATGGTCCGGCGCCCGCGCGACGCTCGTGCTTGCGCCTGGCGACAGCGCCGCCGGCGATGACGGCGCGCTCGACGCCGGCGAGATCGCCATGCTGCGCCTGCGGGCCGCGCTCGTCGTGCTGTCGGCCTGTCGCACCGTCGGCGGTGAAGTGGTGGCGGGAGAAGGGGTGCGCGGCCTCACTGGGGCCTTCCTGCAGGCCGGGGCCCGACGCGTGGTCGCCACCGCGTGGCGCGTGGACGATCGTGCGGTGGCGCCACTCATGGGCGACCTCTACGACGCCCTCGCCCGCGGAGAAGCTGTGGGCGGGGCCCTGCGCTCGGCGCGGCTGCGGGCGTGGCAGCGCGGCGATGGCGCGAGCGTGTGGGGGGCCTTCACGCTGGTAGGCGACCCGACCGGTGCCGTGGCACCTGCCGGTCTGCGTCCCGCCCGTGGAGTCAGCGGGCGTCCGTCAGCTGCACGCGAGTGAGCGGCGACCGCCGTTCGTTGCCGTCCCCGCGCTGCGCGGTCACCATCCAGTCGAAGGACCCCGCACCGGCAAGCGCCGTGCGTTCGGCCGCGGTGGGGACGAGCAGCGTGTCGCTGGTGGCCCGCGAGAACAGGACGCTGCCCAACGTGTCGAGCGCTTCGACGACGTAGCGCCCCGCCCCCGGCATCGCGCGCCAGGTGAAGCCGTCGAACGACTGTGACGCACGCGCGGTGGGGGCGACGACCGTGACCTCGCTGGCGTCGCCGCGCACGACCGGCGCCTCCCCCTCACCACCCGCGGCACGCGTGCGACGCCAGGCCTCGCCGCCGAGTCCCGCTGCCAGCACCAGCGCCGCGGCCATGGCCCATCGGCGCGTGGCGACGCGCGGAAGGCGTGCGACCGTGGGTGAGCGCGCGACGGGGGCGCGGAGGTCGTCGCGTGCGTCGCCTGCCGCTCCGACGGGCGACGGGCCGCGCGCCGACGCCTCGTGGGCTTCGGCCACGACGATGGCGCGCAGCAGGTCAAACTCCGCGGTGCAAGACTGACAGGTGAGGACGTGATCGAACGTCGCGAGATCCGGCCCATCGCGCCCGGGACCACGCGCCAGCTGTTCGAGCGTCTCGGGCGCAGGACAGCCGCGCCGCCCTTCGGCGGCGTCACCGCGCGCAGCCGCGTGTGCGCGGTACGCCTCCCGCAGTTGCTCGATCGTCATCGCTCCTCCGGCCAACGGTAGCCTGCACGCACGAGGCGCTCGCGCAGGTCGTCCATCCCACGGTACAACAGGTTCCGCACTTTTCCGTCGGGCCACCCCAGCATCGCCACCATCTCCTCGCGACCGTACCCCGCCAGGTGCATGCGTACGACGACACGCCGCGATTCGACCATCGACGCCAGTGCCCGGTCGATCGCCGCCCCGAGCTCCGCGGCCAGCACGGCCGCATCGGCGCTCCCCGCCGTCACCGCCCCCGCCTCCTCCAGCGGCGCGGCGCGCTCCACATGCCGGCGCCGTTGCCGCAGGAGGTCGATCGCGGCCGCCATCGCCGTCCGGTATACGTAGGACGTCGGCAACCGCTCGATCTCCTCACTCTCGGGGTGCGCGCGCCAGATCCGGATGCGGACCTCCTGCACGAGCGCATCGATCTCGTCGGCCCCAAGAGCGTGCCGCCCCCCCACGGCGCGCACCATTCGCCCCAGCCTGGCCAGGAGGGCGTCGAGCATCGGGGTGGCGTCGAGCCGCGGGGGGAGCATCCCTCGATCGTACGACGCGTCTTCCCGGCTCGCCAGCGGCGGCGCGCTACGCTGTTCAGCGGCGGCGCGGCACGCCGATCAGCGGCGGCGCGGCACGCCGATGAGGTACGTCACCGGGATGGGGCCGTTCTTCGTGCGCTCGCCGATCTCCCAGTCGTAGCCTTCGTGCCCGTCGACCGCCGAGACCAGGGCGCGCAGCTCATCCACCTCGTACGTCCGCAGGCACGAGACGATGCCGTCCCACAGCACCATGAGCGGGACCACCGGCACGAGATACGTGAAGAGCAGATTGGTCCACCGGAACGGCTCCACGCGTGGCATCATGACCAGCGTCGCGATGGGGGAGAGCAGGGTGACGGCGATGCACAACGCGTTGCGCTTGGTGGCCTCGAAGACCGCGATCGGCTCGCCGCGAGCCACCGCATCGCGCAGCACCGTGCGCGCGGCGTCGGGGGCAAAGTGGTGGAAGGCGGTGAACATCGTGCGGAATCCGCTTAACGTGCCGGGAACACACGTCGCATCGACGGAGCCGTGATGCATCGTGATTGGCCGCACCCCCGCCTCCCTGTCCGCATCGCCCGTCGCAGCGTGGGCGGCGCCGAGGTTGGGGTAACGATCGGTCAGGAGGATGGGGACGGTGACGCCCTCGCGCGCCAAGGCCGCGCGCAGTCGCTTCCACGGCCCGCCGCCACCGCTGCACAGGTCGACGATCCGCGCTGACTCACTCCGGCGCACGGCGTCGGCGAGGACGGGGACGATCGCGCCGTATGGATCGGCGGCATCGAGCATCGCCTGCAGGTAGCCCGTCAGCGCGTTGCGAATCGGGGCGGGGATCCACGGCAGATCCTCCAGTTCGACCAGATGCAGTCGTCCCATCTCCCTCACCTCACCGCGGCGGCGACGCGCGCCATCTGCCGAGCATGGCGCTCGGTATGACGCACCACCACCAGCGCCGCGTCGCCCAAGTTGAGGCGCAACCAACGCGCATACGGTGAGACCAGGTGCACACGCCTCCACTCGACGCCGTCGGCGCGGGTGATGACAGACTGGAGCGTGGCGAGGGAGGAGAGCATCTCGTCGAGGACGTGGTGGCGCGGTGCAACCTCAGGGACGATCGCGGCCGGCGCTGCGGTGCGGCGACTGCTCTCCATCGCGCGCACGAGTAGCCAACCGCCCCACGTCGCGCGCCACTTGCCGCGCCCCGGCGCCGGAACGGCGGTGTCGAGCGCCCGCTCCATCAGCGGGAGATAGTCGGCGTTGGCCAGGCAAAGATGCTCGAGGATCTCGTCGATGCTCCACCCCCCGGCGGGAGGACGAACGACGCGATGCCGCGCCGGGAGTGGTCGGACGAGTGCGTCGATGTGCTGGGCGACCCGCTGGGTGGACGAGAGCAGGTCGGCCGCGAGACGTTCCTGCTCGATCATCCCGCCCTCCCATGGGACCACTGCGCGATCACGCGCTCGGCGACCGCATCGATGGGGTACTCGCCGGGATCGAGGGCGAAGTGCTGGCAGAGCCCGTCGATCTGGGCAAAGAGCGCGCGGGCATCGAGTTGAGGGGCGGGAGAGCCCAGGTCGGCGAGATAGCCCTCCAGCGTGCCGGTGATCGCCTCTCCCCATTCGGCGAGCGCGGGTCCCAGCGACGCGATCACCGCGGGTTGGGTGCGCGCGGCGTAGCCCAGCCGCCAGAAGTCGAGGTGCGATCGCACGATCCCTACCGCCGCCCGTACGAGGGCGCCAAGCCGCTCGTGCGCCCCCACCGACTCGGCCATCGCAAAGGAGAGACGGACGTCGGTCATGCTCCGTTCGAAGAGGGCGCGCAGGAGCCCCTCCTTACCCGGGAAGTGAGAATAGAGGAGCCCCGTCGCGATCCCCGCCCTGGCGGCGATCGCCTTGACGGTGGTCCCGGCGAAGCCCCGACGTGCAAAGAGGTGGAGCGCCGCGTCGAGGAGCTTGTCGCGCGTCGCGGCGCGCCGCGACGCGTTCTGGGAGGCGGATCTGGGCATGGCGAGTCGTTGAATGAACGAACGTTCAACGAAAAAGAAGCCAAGATTCGCTCGGATCACAAGCTGCCGGTCGCCGCCGAGGGGGGGTACCGGCTACCTTTCGGCATGTCAAAAGCCAAAGCCGCGGCGCCTGCCGCTCAGCCGACCTCCTTCTCGTTCATTGAAAACGAGCGGACTTACACCTGTGTCCGCGAAGGACTGCGCGGCGTGCAGGACGATCCGTGGTGGTGGTTCAGCGTGTCGAGCGATGACCGGCACCGCTATGCCCCGTTCCGGGCGGAGCCTGGAGACACCGAGGCGTCGGTGCGCCCGCGCGTCGTAGCCTACTATGAGGATCTGCTGGTGCGGCGTGCGGCGCCGGCCGAGCCGCGCTGGCGCGGGCGTGGTCAGGGCAATGGGGCCAAGCCAGCGGTCGTGGCGGCTCCGACGGCGCCTGAGGTCGTGGCCGAAGAGCTCGAGTAACACCGCGAAGTGGCGCGCCCCTGCAAGCGGGACGGAAAGCGGCCGCCAGCGTGATGCTGGCGGCCGCTCTGCGTTGTCGGCGCGGTGCTGCGCCTGCGGGCAGGCGCGCCTGACGCGGCCTTCGCTAGTCGGCTTGGGGCGGGAGCCCCATCGCGCCAACGCCGCGCGAGTCACCGGTGACCAGGCGGCGATGGTAGTCGAGCTGGCCGATGTGATAGGCCAGATGACTCGCCAGATGCAACAACCCGCGACGCACCGGAATGGTGCTCGGGCCGATCTGGATCGTGTCGTCGAGGCGCTCGGCCGGCAGCGCATCGAGCGCCAGCGCCACTTCGGCGGCGGCGAAGTGAATGAGCGTGGCCAGTTCGGCGCGCGAGGTGCCGCGGGTGCTGAACTCGGCGTCGCGGTCGCGCACGTAGCCCGAAGCGCCCAATCCGGCGCCGATGAAGTGGCGAAGGTTGCCGCAGAGGTGCAGCACGAGCGTCCCGCCGGCGTTCGGGGCTCCGGCGGGGAGGGCCCAGATCGAGGCGTCGTCGGGATAGGAGAGGACCTCCGCGCGCAGGGTGGTGAGCTCGCGCGCGAAAATCAGCGAGAAGTCCTTGAGGAGGTTGGCGTTCATGGGCGCTTGTCCACGGTGCGTTCGAGGCCGGCCACCTTGATGGTGACCGATGTGGGCTTGCCAGCCGCGGTGACAAACTCCACCGAGCCGGCCGTCTTGAGGAACTCGAAGCGCGTCGCACTCTGCGGCACGAGTTCGAGCGGGATCACGTGGTTGAACGGATCGATGAAAAGTCGCCCGCCGCGCCGCGTGACAACGGCCACCTTCTCCGTCGCCGTGCCGTAGGTCCCGACGTAGCGCTCGAGCACGGCGGTCGGGACGGCGAGCGCCGGACGCGCCTCGCGCGGGCCGCGTTCGTCGGTGGGAAGATCGGGGAGCGGGCGCACCCAGAAGTTGCGGAAGCGCACCGGGTGGTCGTGATCCTGGAGCGTGAACGGCAACGCGTCGTCGTGCCGGGCGTACGGCTCCGTCTGCAACCAGTTGGTCGGCCCCCACAGCTCCGCGTTGTCCTGCACCAGGACGCCGTTGTGGAAGATGGTCATGCGCGCGGGCGACACGAGCTTGCCAGCGGCGTCGAAGCGGGGGCGACGGAACACCACGTCGTACGACTGCCACTCGCCCGGTGCCCGCGAGGCGTTCACCAGCGGCGGGTGCTGGCCATACAGCGACGCCGCCTGTCCGTCGGCGTAGGTCACGTTCTCGTACGAGTCGAGCACCTGGATCTCGTACAACCCCATGAAGTAGACGCCGCTGTTGCCGCGGTCCTGTCCCTTCCCCACTCCGGGCGACGGCGTGGCCCATTCCACATGGGCTTGGACATCCCCGAAGCGCTGCTTCGAGACGATCGGCCCGGCGCCGGGGACGGTCTGCATGTAGCCCTCGCGCATGACCCACTTGGCGGGCGACCCGTCGCGCGAGGTCCAGCCGTCGAGCGAACGGCCGTCGAAGAGGACGACGGCGTCGCCGGGGGCGGCGCCAACCTGCGCCGCAGGCGTCACCTTGCGCGGGGTCGGGCGCTGCAGGTCGTGCACCTTCCATATGCGCCCGGCGTCCTGCGCCGTCACCGGCGAGGCTGCCGACGAGAGTGCGAGGGCCGTGAGGGCTGCGGCGACGGACGTACGAAGCAGACGGTACGACATGCGTATGGCGCCCACGCTGGAGGGAAACGCGCCGAGGCCCGGGTGACCGGCGCGCGGTTGTGCCTAAGGAAAGGGCGCGCGCGCGTGCGACGCAAGCGGACGTCGGGCGCCCCCGTGTGGGGGGGCGCGCGACGCCCTCTCGCGACCATGACGTCCGCCCTGTTCATTTCGAGGCACGACCCTCCACTTCAGGCCACGGCACCCGATGCAGAAGCGCGACTTCCTCCGCACGCTGGGCGGCGTCACCCTCGGCGCCTTCTTCGCCCCCGGGCAGCTCGCTCGTTATGCACGCCTCTCGGATGCCGCGCTGGCCGAGGACGAGCCGTTCTGGGCGCAGATACGCGCGGGCTTCCGCCTCACGCCGGAGTACATCAACCTGGAGAACGGCTACTTCTGTTTGCAGCCGACGGAGGTGCTCGAGGCGTTCATCTCCCGCGTGCGCGAGATCAACCTCCAGGCGTCGCGCTACATGCGCACGCGCCAGGGCGATGACAAGCTCGCCGTGCGCACGCGCCTCGCGCAGATGGCCGGCTGCTCGCCCGAGGAGCTGATCATCACCCGCAACACCACCGAGTCGCTCGACACGGTGATTGCCGGCTACGACTGGAAGGCAGGGGACGAGGCCGTGATGGCCGAGCAGGACTATGGCGCCATGCTCGACATGTTCAAGCTGCAGGCGCGCCGCTACGGGATCGTCAACCGGGTCGTCTCGCTCCCCAACGATCCACGCACCGACGACGAACTCGTGCAGCTGTACGCCAACGCCATCACCCCGCGCACGCGCCTCCTGATGGTGAGCCACCTGGTGAACATCAGCGGGCAGGTGCTCCCGGTACAGAAGATCGCCGCCATGGCGCATGCGCGTGGCGTCGCGGTCATGGTCGACGGGGCGCACGCCTTCGCCCAGCTCGACTTCCGCATTCCCGACCTGGGCGTGGACTACTACGGGGCGTCGCTGCACAAGTGGCTGGCGACCCCGTTAGGCGCGGGGATCCTCTACGTGAAGCGCGACAAGATCGCCGGATTGTGGCCCATCTACGGCGACAGCGGCCCCGCCGACGATGACATCCGCAAGCTGAACCACACGGGGACGCATCCGGTGCACACCGACCTGGCCATCAACCACGCGATCGACTTCCATCAGGCCATCGGGTCGGCACGCAAGGAGGCGCGGTTGCGCTACCTGCAGCAGTACTGGGTCTCGAAGGTGCACGGCATGCCGAAGATCATCCTCAACACGCCGACCGACCCGGCGCGGTCGTGCGCCATTGCCAACGTGGGCGTTCGCGGCATCGCCCCGGGCGAGCTGATGGACATCCTGATGAAGAAGTACCGCATCTGGACCGTGGCCATCGATGGCGCCGGTGTGCACGGCGTGCGCGTGACGCCGCACCTCTTCACGAGCACCGCCGAGCTGGATGCGTTCGTGAAGGCGCTGGGCGAGCTGGCCGCGTAGGCGCGGCCGATTCGTGCGAGCGTTAGCTTGCCGAGAACTGCGCCACCCACCACCCGCCGCACACCACCATGACCCGCTTCGCCTACTTCGGCAGCCGTATCGTTCCCATCGAGGACGCCAAGGTCAGCGTCATGACCCACGCGCTGAACTACGGCACCGCCGTCTTCGGCGGGATTCGCGGCTACTGGAATGAGGAGGAGGGGCAACTCTACGTCTTCCGTCCGCTCGACCACTTCAAGCGCTTCCTGCAGTCGGCGTCGCTCCTGCGCATGGAGCTGGGTCACACGCCCCAGTCGCTGACCGACATCGTCACCGAGCTGCTGCGCACCGAGGGGTTTCGCGAGAACTGCTACATTCGCCCGCTGGCCTACAAGTCGGCGCTCAACATCAGCGTGCGCCTGCACGAACTCGAGTCGGCCCTCACGATCTTCTCCCTCCCGTTCGGCTCCTACACGGCGAACGAGACCGGGGTGCACGTCGCCTTCTCGGCCTGGCGCCGCGTCGACGACAACGCCATCCCCGCCCGCGGCAAGATCGCGGGCGCTTACGTGAACTCCGCGTTGAGCAGCACCGACGTGCGCTTGGCGGGCTATGACGAGGCGCTCGTGCTCAACGAGGATGGCCACGTGTCGGAGATGAGCGTCGCCAACTTCTTCATCGTGCGCGACGGCGTGGCCATCACCCCGCCGGTGCAGAGCAACGTGCTCGAGGGAATCGTGCGCCGCTCGGTGATCCAGCTGTTGCGCGATGAACTCGGCGTCACCGTCGTCGAGCGCAACATCGACCGCAGCGAGGTCTACCTGGCCGACGAGTGCTTCATGTGCGGGACCGGCGTGCAGATCTGCGCCATCACCAAGGTCGAGCATCGCGCCATCGGCGCGGGGGGCATGGGCGACATCACCGGCCGGCTGCGCGCGCTCTTCTTCGACATCGTGGCGGGGAAGGTCGAGAAGTACCGCGGCTGGTTGGCGCCGGTCTACCCGAAGTAGACCGCTGTCCTTGCGCTACCGGACGCGTTTCCAGTCGAGCCAGACGAGGACCGAGAAGAGTGTGATCGTCACCGCGGAGACGGCACACCACGGGCAGAAGGTCTTCATCAGCAAGAACTCGGCGTACTTGAGTCGCAGCGTGAAGAGGAAGGCGGGATAGACGAGGCCGGCCAGCGCCAGCGTTGGCCAGCGCTCGTCCGCGTTACGGTCCTGCGTCCCCAGGATGGCGACGACGAGGATGAGGGTGTAACCGACCGCGCCGATGAAGGCGACGTCGAGCCCCAGGAACCACCCCCACGACGAGAGCTGCACCTTTTCGCAGCCGTGCTCCGTGCCGCAGCTGAGCGCCCCCATGTAGCCGAGCTTCCAGAGATGGAGGTAGAGCGCCACCCCGGCGTTCAACAGCGCGAGCACCGCGATCGTCTGACGAATTGTCGGTGGCGGCGCGTCGGTGGCGAGGGCGTCGTCGTCGGTCATGAGCAGGGCGTCGGACTCGGGAGCCATTCGGGGAGATGAAAAACGCGTGAACGAAATGTGATGCTTGGCACAGGACTTCCCTATCGTCCTAATGCCTATGTCGATAATCGCTACCCAGCCGCCCCGTTTCCACCGTCACACCCCCCGGAACTTCGTCCGGGGGCTGGTCGGTGTCGTGCTTCTCGTCAGCTCGATCGCCTGTTCGGGCGGGGGCGGATTGTTCGAGCCGTCAGAACGACTGAGCCCAGCGGCGAAGGCAACGCTGGACACGCTGATGCTCGACGAATGGGCGGCTCAGGCCCGATACACCCGGGTGTTGCAGTCGTTCGGCAACGTGTCGCCCTTCACGTCGCTGCGCGGCAGTCGAGCTCGCCGCGCCACGGCGCTCGAGCGCGTGTACCTGCAGATAGCAGAGTTCACCCCTGCGAACCCGTACGGCCCCGCCGTCTCGGGGTCTGCTGCGTCGGCCGTTGTGGTCGGCCCTGCCTACGAATCGCGCGAACAAGCCTGCGAGATCTCGCTCCTGCTGGAGCAGGAGCTGGTCGATCGCTACGACCGACTGCTGGCGCTCGCCCCCCCGCGGGTCGTGGCTGAGGCCGCTCGCGACAATCGCGCCTTGGCGCTCGAGGCCGATCTGCCGGCGGTGCGGCGCTGTCGCTGATGTCGCAGCGCGGCGCGATGCGCCGAGTTCGCCAGTCGCTCTAACCGCGGTAAGCGCCCCAAGCGCCCGGCCCGGCGGCGTGGCGCCTTCTTCCCGGATCCTTGTCGCCGACCCGATCGGCGCGCCGTCGCAGGCGCGTCGTTACGGTGCTAGCGAGGCCAGCCGCAGGGCGCGACCGCGAAAAGGGGGATGTGCCGATTCGCTTTGCACGATCGGCCTGATGTCCGATACTTGTGACATGCCACCGGACGCGCCGCCGCGATCACCCAACGCCTCGGCGTCTGCTGCATCGCGCCCCGATGTAGCGACGTCGACCTCGCGTTCGCCGCGAAACGCCGGGATGGTCACCGCCCTGGCGATCGTCATGACGGCGATCGTGAGCATCGCCGTCGTGTCGGTTGCCATCCGCCACATCCTGCTGGAGGACCTCCGCACCTACCTGCGACGCACGGCCGAATCGACGGCGGCGATCATCGACGACCAGGCGCACGCGCGCCTGCGGGATTCGTCGCAGACCGGTTCACCGGAATATCGAGCGGCGGCGGCGCCGCTGCGCGTCCTCCTGCGCACCAACCCCGACATCCGGTTCGCGTACAGCGGGATCGTGCGCGGCGACACGATGTACTACGTGCTCGACGGCGACACCACCTCGCAGGCGGCGCACATCATGGAGCGCGATACGCCTACTGAGGGTGAGCGAGAGATCGCGCGCACCGGGGTGACGGTGGTCGAGCGCGGGCCAAGCGCGACGGCGTGGGGCTCGGGGATCAGGGCCTACGCACCGATTGCAGGGACGGCCGGGCGCGCCGACTCCGTCCACTCGTATGTCGGGATCACCATGGACGCGTCGCGCTACAATGCATGGCTGCGACGCGTGTACGAGGTGGCGGCGCTCGGCGTGCTCGTGGCGAGCGTCTTGGCGATCCTCGTGGGGCTGCGCACAGCCCGAACCGAGCGTCGCCGCGAGGAGGCGGAACGCATCCTGGGGCGTATGCGCGAGGCGGCCATCGTCGCCGCGGAAGAACGCCTCGCGCTCGAGCAGCGTCTGCAGGGGCGACAGAAGATGGAAGCGCTCGGCACGCTGGCCGGTGGCGTTGCCCATGACTTCAACAACCTGCTCACGATCATCCTCGGGCACGCCGAGCTGCTAGGGGAAGAGACGGCGCCGGGGAGCGATCTCGCCGACTCGGCTCTCGCCATTCGTACCGCCGCCACGCGCGCGCGCGACGTCGTGCGGCGCATCCTGCTCTTCGCGCGCCCCGAGGCGGAGCATCGTCTCCCTGTCGCGCTCGATCCCATCATCGACGAGACGGTGCAGCTGCTGCGATCCACCCTTCCGAGTTCAGTGGAGATCGGGTGGCGTCCTCCCGGTGAACCGGTGATCGCGGTGGCCGATCCGGCGCAGGTGACGCAGGTCCTGATGAATCTCGGGGTGAACGCGAGTCAGGCGATGCGCGACCAGCGCGGGCACATCGTGGTGACGCTCGAACAGACGACGATTCCCGACGCCATCGCCCAGCGCCTGGGGATCGCCGCCGGGCTCTACGCGCGGGTCACCGTGCGCGACGACGGCATGGGGATGAGCGAGGAGGTGCGCCGCCGCATCTTCGAGCCCTTCTTCACCACCAAGTCTCCCGATCAGGGAACGGGGTTGGGGCTTTCGGTGGTGGACGGGGTGGTGCGAGGGCATGGCGGTGCGGTCGAAGTCACGTCGCAGCCCGGCGAAGGGGCCTGCTTCACGATCCTGCTGCCGGCCAGCGCGGGCGCCCGCCTCTCGCCCGATGCCGGCCCGCGCCGGCCGCTCCGTCGCCGCGCGCCTAACGGGGCGCGCCTCCTGCTGCTCGACGACGACGTGCACGTGCTCCGCACGATCACCAAGGTGCTCACGCGTGCCGGCTATGTGGTGGACGCCTTCAGCGACGCCACGCAGGCGCTGGAGATGCTGGGCGCGACGCATGGCGGCTACGAGGTGCTCATCACCGACCGGACGATGCCGACGATGTCGGGGCTGGAGGTGGCGCGCCAGGCGCACGCGCGGTACCCAGCGGTGCCGATCGTCCTGCTGAGTGGTGCGGTGCAGGAGGGGGACCGGGAAAGCGCCGAACTCGCCGCCGTGGTCTCCAAACCGATCGAGGCGGAGGCGCTGGTCGCCGAGATCGAGCGCGTGCTGTCTGTGGCCGCGCCGCACTAGCAGCCATCTCGCAGACGGTCGCCGAAACGTCGCCGGCGCTCGGGCGGCGCTTGACGCCGGCGCGCGCATAGGTAGGTTGTCTGACTATCATAGTCAGACAGTCGACCTATCATGCCGCCACGCCCCTCGCGCAACGACCTGCTCCCCGGTACGCTCGACATGCTCGTGCTGCACACCCTCACGCTGGGGTCGCTGCACGGGTATGCGATCGCGCAGCACATTGCCAAGCTCTCGGATGACGTCCTGCAGGTGGAGCAGGGGTCCTTGTATCCGGCGCTGGAGCGGCTCCAGCGCGCCGGCTGGGCGACGTCCAAGTGGGGGGTGTCGCCCACGGGTCGGCGGGCGCGCTACTACACCATCACCGCCTCCGGCAAGCGGCAGCTTGGGCAGGAGATCGCCGATTTCGACACAGTCCTCCTGGCCATCGCCCGCGTGCTGGGGCGCGCGGAGGCCCCCTGATGTCGTGGCTCGACGGGGTGCGTCATCGTCTGCGCACGCTCGTGCGCCCGCGTGCGTACGAGGAAGAGTTGCAGGAGGAGATGCAGCTGCACGTGGAGCTCGATGCGCAGCAGCAGGGCGACCCGTGGGCGGCGCGGCGGCGCTTCGGGAACCGCACGCGGCACATGGAGGAGGTGCGGCGGCACACCTGGCTTCCGATGGCTGACGCGGTTCGGCAGGACGCCAGCTACGCGCTGCGTTCGATGCGGCGCTCGCCGGCCGTGGCACTCCTCGTCACGATCACGCTGGCCCTCGGCATCGGCGCCAATGCGGCGACCTTCACGCTCATCGACGAGCTGTACCTGCGTGCGCCGCGCGGCGTCCGGTCGCCGGAGACGTTGCGGCGCGTCTGGATTCGGCACTTCCGCACTGGCGGTGGCGTCCCGTTCACCACACCGTCGCTGCACTACCCGCTCTACCAGTCGATTGCCGGCGCCATGGGCGGCTCGTCGAATGTGGCCCTCTTCGCCACCGACTGGGGCATGCGCATGGGGGGAGAGCTGGCGGCACCACGCGTGCGCGTCGTCTACGCGTCGCCGAACTACTTCGACGTGCTCGGCGTGCGCCCGGCCCGTGGCCGACTCTTCACCACCGACGAGGGGACACTGGGTAAGGGCGCCGCGGTCGTCGTGGTCAGCGACGCCTTCTGGCGCGATAAGCTGGGGGCGCGAGCGGACGCCGTGGGGCAGACGGTCCTGATCGGGCGTACCCCGCACAGCGTCGTGGGGGTGCTGGGCCCCGCCTTTCGAGGGCTCAACGTGCAGAGCGCCGACGCGTGGGTTCCGCTGGCGACGTATCCGCAACCGGAGTGGATGCGCGAACCGTGGTGGCAATCGACGAACCAGTATGCGCTGCGCGCCGTCGCACGCGTGCCCGCGTCCTTCGACGAACAGGGCTTCGCGGTGCGCGCGACTTCGGCCGCGCGCACGCTCAACCGTTCGCTGGATGGCCCACGGGCCGACACGCTCATGACCGTGGTTGCGGGGTCGATCATCGCGGCACGTGGTCCCGGGAGCCCTAGCCCGGAACTGCTGATCAGCACGCGCCTGGCGGGCGGCGCTGCTCTCCTGCTGCTCATCGCCTGCGCCAACGCGGTGAACCTGCTGTTGGTGCGGGGCGTATCGCGGCGCCGGGAGATCGCCCTGCGCATGGCACTCGGCGTCTCGCGCCGGCAACTCATGCGCCTCCTCACCGTCGAAGCGTTGCTCCTGACGGCGTTCGCCACTGCCGGCGCCCTGCTCGTCGCGGCCTGGGGCGGGTCGGCGCTGCGCACCTTGCTCCTGCCGGACATCGAGTGGAGTCACCCCGTGCTCGATTCGCGCGTGGCGGCCTTCACCGCGGTGGTAGGGTGCCTGGTCGGCCTCATCGCCGCGGTCGTGCCCGCGCTGCAAGCCAGCCGGGGCGATGTGTCGAGCGCGCTGGCCTACTCGACGCAAGGCGGCGGCGGGCGTCACCGGTCCCGGCTGCGCGGCGGGTTGGTGGTTGTGCAGGCGGCGCTCGCGGTCGTGCTCCTGTGTGGTGCGGCGCTGTTCGTGCGGAGCCTGCGCAACGTGCAGGCGCTGGACATCGGGTTCGACGCAGACCAACTCCTCTTTGCAGGAGTGCGCTTCGCCGATGGCGCCACCCCGCCGGGTGCGACCGTGGCGCCGGCGATGCGTGAGGTGGCGCGGCGGCTGCGGGGGCGCGCGGGCGTGGCGGCGGTGGCTGCAGTGGCGATGGACCCGATGCAAGGGTTCAGCGTGGTGCAGTTCTATACGGGCGGTGATTCGGCCGGCTCGTTCGGCGCCAATGAGCCCACGCTCGGCGTCGTGTCGCCGGAGTTCTTTGCGGCGACCGGACTGCGCATCATCAGCGGCGTCGGCTTCAGCACGGCCGGCCCTGGGGCGGCACCACGCGAGATCGTGATCAACGACGCCATGGCGCGCATCCTCTGGCGGAGCAACTCGCCCCTTGGTGCCTGCATCACCTTCGGGTCGCGCAACGCTCCCTGCTTCACGATTGTCGGCGTCGTCGAGACGGCACGTCGTGACAAGGTGATCGAGGAGGCCATGCCGCAGTACTACGCCTCGCTCGACCAGCCGCCCTTTCCCGACTGGTTAGGCACCCGGTTGGTGGTCCGTGTCGACTCCGACGCGCTCGATGCGGTCCGACGCGACGTGCGCGCCCTCCTGCAGGCCACGTGGCCGACCGGTGAGGCGGAGGTGACGGCGATGCGCGAGCGACTGGAGCCCGAGTATCGGCCGTGGCGCCTGGGTGCGACGCTCTTCACGACCTTCGGGATCGTGGCGCTGCTGGTCGCCGTCGTGGGGATCTATGGCATCGTCTCGTACAGCGTGAGCCAGCGACGCCGCGAGTTCGGCGTGCGCATGGCGCTCGGCGCCGGGACGGGGAACGTGCTGCAGCAGGTGGTGGGGGAGAGCGCACGCACGATTGCCGTGGGTATCGTCTTCGGTGCGATTGCCGTGGTCGCTCTCGGCCCGCAGGTCGCCGAGCTGGTCTACGGCGTCTCACCGCGCGATCCCGCGACGATGATCGGGGTTGGCGGATTGCTTCTGACGGTTGCGACCATCGCTGCCCTCTTCCCCGCTTGGCGCGCCACCCGCGTCGATCCCGTGGAGACGTTGCGCGCCGACTGACCGGCTGTACGAGACGAAGCCGACGGGAAGCCGAGTGTCGCGCACTTGTCTTCCCCTCGTCGCCGCTCCGCGGTGCGACGTGGGGCGCCGGGACCGCGCCGCCGCTCAGCCGAAGCCCGCCAGCTCCGCGAGCAGCATGAGGTAGAGGAGGGCGAAGAGCATCCCTTCCCAGCGCGAGACCCGCTTGTCCTGCGTGAGCAGGTAGAACAGCACCGCACTGGCTGCGTAGAACGGTAGCGGCAGGCGCGACAGGTCGGACGGTACGTCGACCCGCCCTACCAGCGCCGCGATGCCCACGACGCCCAGGGCGTTGAAGATGCACGACCCCAGGATGTTGCCGACCGCCATCTCGGCGCGCCCCGAGCGGGCCGCGGAGACGCTGACGGCCAGCTCCGGGAGGGTCGTGCCGAGCGAGAGGATGGTGAGCGACGCGATGGCGGGCGAGATGCCGACGCGCGCCGACAGCGTGATGAGCGCACTTAACGTGACGTTCGCGCTCGCGAAGATCCCGGCCCCGGCTGCCACGAGCACGAGCAGGTCGCGCACGCGAATGGCGGGCTTCCGCTGCGCATCGTCCCCCCGTGCCTCTGTGAACTCGGCGTCGGCACTCTCGCTTCTTCCCTCGGTTGCCAGGTAGCCCATGTAGGCCACGTAGGCCAGCACCAACACCGCGGCCTCGAGTCGCTCCACGTCGCCATCGAGCATCGCCATGGAGAGCAGCACTGCCGAGCCCACCATGAAGTTGAGGTCGATCGCGATGTACTGCTCACCCAGGCGAATCCCTCGTGGTGAGGTGGCCGCGACGACGCCGAGGATGAAGAGGAGGTTGGCGGTGTTGGCACCCAGCACGTTGCCGGCCACGATCTCCGACGTGCCTTGCCTGACGGCGAGAATGGACGAGACGAGTTCGGGGAGGGAGGTCCCGAGCGCGACAATGAAGACGCCAACGGCAAAGGGCGACATGCCGAGCGCCAGCCCGACGTTCTCGGCCGACGCGGTGAACCACCTGGCCGCCGCGAGCAGCACGGCCAGCGCTCCGACCAGGGCGAGCACCACGAGCGGGGTCGCGGCGGCGTCGAGGTTCATCTCGTCGAGTGGTGAGGGACATGTGACCGGCGCCGAGCGCCGGAAACGAACGGAGGCCCCGCCAGAGCGCGAGGCCTCCCGAACGTACGACCAAACATACGCGACGGTTCCGCGCTACTCCGGGTTCGACGTCGTCGCCGCCTTCGGCGCCGCCGCTGGCTCCTCCAGCGTCTTGAGCACGTCCTGCCACTGGAACTTCCCCTTGCCGAGGATCCAGTGATCCATCCACGCCTTCTCGGCCACCGACTTGAGGAGCTGGTTGCGCGGGTCGGGGATGCCGTGTGTGAAGCCGGGGTACACGAAGTACTCGGTGGGGACGCCGACCTTGCGCAGCCCCATATGCAGCTCGTCGCTCTGCGGGCGCGGGACGCGCGGGTCGCCATCGACGACGTGGATCATCGTCGGTGTCTTCACGTTCTTGATGTAGCGAATGGGCGACTGCTTCCAGTACGCCTCGAAGTCCTCGTACGGCGGCTTGCCGCCGAGGTAGTTGGCGCGCACGTCCTGCATGTCGCTCTGCGCGTACATCGAGATCCAGTTGGCGGTGCCGGCGCCTGACGAGGCCGACTTGAAGCGCGTGGTGTGGGTGATAATCCAGTTGGTCCAGTGCCCGCCGGCGCTCCACCCCAGCACACCCATCTTGTCACCATCCACCATCCCGTCGGCGATGAGCTTGTCGACGCCGGTGATGATGTCCTCGTACCCCTTCTTGAAGTAGTCGTTGACGATCCCCCACTTGTGCGCCTCACCGTAGTTGGTCGAGCCGCGGTAGTTGGGCTTGAGGACCATGTAGCCGTCGCCGGCGTAGGCCTGCGCGCCGTAGCCACCGTTGAAGGTCAGAATGTCCGCCGACTGCGGGCCGCCATGAATGGCGACGATGAGCGGATAGCGCTTCCCTGCCGTGTAGCCGACCGGCTTCACCAGGATGCCGCACGTCTCCTTCTTGTCGACCGACTTCCAGCAGATCTCCTCTTCCTCGCCCAGCTGGAAGTTGGCCACCTGCGGGTTGGCGTTGGTCACCTGCCGCCACGCCCCCTTGTTGGCCAGGTCATCGGCCTTGTCGAGGACGAAGTGGACGGCGGGCGTCTTGGGGTCGCTGTACTGCACGAGGAGCTTCCCGCTCTCGTCGTCCTTCTGCGCGTTGAGCGCGGCGCGATAGCTCGTGACCGGCTTGACGGTGTTGCCGGCGACGTCGAGTGCCATGACCTGGTTGGTCGCCTTCACGCCATCGTTGAAGTAGATCGTCTTCGCATCGTCGGACCACCAGCCGATGGTCACGTCGCCGTCGTAGCTGGCACCGAGCTTCTTCCACGCTCCCTTGGTGGCGGCGAGGTCGCGCACGTAGACCTTGTTGGCGCGGAAGTACACGAAGTCGTCGGACGCCGAGAAGGCGATGGTCTTGCCGTCAGGGGCAAACGAGAGGTTCGATTCGGAGATGCCCCGGTTCTCGGTGAGGCGCTCGAGCGCGCCGGAGTCGAGGTCGAGCAGGTACAGGTCGCCGTGGTTCCCCCCTTCCATCGTGGTGCGTGCGTAGCGGTCGTTGGGGAGGGCGCGCAGGCCGGCCCACTTGCCATCGTTGGAGAGCGAGACCCCTTCCACCGAGAAGGCGTCGCCCGACGTGAGGCGCTTCTCGCTGCCGGTCGCCAGGTCGAGCGCCCACAGGTGGTTGAGCGGGATGTCCTGGTTGCGGATCTTCACGTCGAACTTCTTCTCCATCCGCTCCTTGTTGGCCTTGTCGACCGAGTCGGGGGAGATGAAGTAGAGGCGCTTGCTGTCGGCCGAGAAGCGCCACCACCCCACGGGAGTCGTGTGCTTGGTGAGCGGCCGCGCCTTCGCGGTGTCGATCCCGGCGACCGGGAGCACCCAGACCTGCTGCTCGTCATTCTTGCCGGCGCTGAAGGCGAGCCATTTCCCGTCCTTGGAGAAGGCATACGTGCCCACGCCGTCCTTGGCGTCGGTGATCTTCTGCGCCTCGCCCCCGTTGGGGTACATCATGTAGAGCTGCTGTGTCGGTGCGCCGCCCGCTGCATCGCGGTTGCTGCTGAAGACGAAGAACTTCCCGTCGGCCGACCAGCGCGGGGCGTTCTCGTTCTTGTCCTTCGTGAAGGTGAGCTGCCGCGTGCTGGAGAGCCCTTCGCGCGCGTTGACGACGTAGATGTCGGTATAGCGCTTCGCTTCCTTCCAGTTGGGCACCGAGATCGTGTAGACCATCCAGTTGCCATCGGGGCTGAGGGCGGCGCCCCCCGCCTGTCGCATGAGCTGCTGGTCCATGAACGTCATGGGACGAGGTGCCTGGGCGCTACCAGGCGTCAGCGGCGCGCCTAACGCGAAGGCGGCCAGTGAAACGACGAATGCACGAGCGGTGGGCATCGGGGCGGAACTCCGGACGAGGGTGATGCGCAGGGACCACCCTATTCTACGACCAGAGGGCGCGCGATGCTGGAGCGAATTCGCGACCGGGGGAGATGGCGCACGGGCGACGGGAGGGGGGAAGCGCCTGAGGGGCACTCGGCGACGCTCTCGTCCCGTCTGGCCACGCGGGATGGGTGACCAGCGCCACTCGGCGGGCCGCTATCGCCGCCGCCCACCGCCGCGTCGCGTCCCGCCAATCACGATCGGGTAGCCCACCACCCGCGTGTAGTAGGGGCGATAGCCGAACGACCTGTATCCATAGAAGTGAGAAAAGCCCCACGGGTCGTAGAACGGATAGGGCATCCCGTAGGCGTAGTTCGGGCGCGTGCGTTCGTCGGTCGCCACCTCGAGCGGCGTGACCGTCACCGAGGCGTTCCCCCGCAAGTCCTTGCACTTCCGCTTCTCCTTGATCGCCCTGGCGATGAGCTTTCCGTCCATCCAGAGCTCCATCGCCGCCTTCGACTTGGACTCGAGTTCGACGGCTTCGCGCGCATTGAGCGCGAGCTTCGAGTGCTCGGTCCCCTTCTCGACGCCGTACGCCAGGTCGATCGGCTTGGTGCCGTCGTTGCGGATGACGAAGCGGTCGTCGCACAGGTAGCCGAAGGTGACTTGTGCCGCGTCGGCAATCGGCGTGCGCGCGACCTCGGTGATCTGCGCGCCCAGTGGTGCGGTGAGCCCGGTGCTGCCGACGAGCAAGGCCAGCGGCACCGTTGCCAGTCCAGTCGTGCGTTTCACGAGTCCTCCCGTGTCGGGAGGCCGGTGCACGCCGCGCGGTCGCGCGGCCGCAGGCCGGCCTCTGCATCGGTTCGACACGCGACACCGTGCGGCCCCCTGATCCGCGTCGTTAGGTCACCCGATGGGCCCCACCATGCCTGCATCATCGAGGACCATGTACGTCACCTGCGCACGCCACGTGTGCACGCCGTCAGGTGCACCCACGCGCCCCCTGCGATTGCCTAAATGAAAAATGGGGGTGCCGATGTCGGCACCCCCACGCCACAGCCCTGCGCTCCGCGCCGCGCCAACGGCGCGGCGCGGAGCAGCAGATCGCCTACGCCTTCCGATCAGTACACCCCGTGTACTTCTGGTTGTTCCGCTCGGCCTGCGGCACCGGGAGGGTGACGTCGGGACCGTACGCGGCGTTCTTGCGCGGGTTGATGCCACCCTCGCCCGGGAAGACCTGCGCGGCGGTGAAGCCGTGCTGGCGGATCAGGCGCCGCAGGTCGCCCAGTCGCTGGCCACGCCCGAAGGTCCAGAAGGCGCGCTCGCGGAAGAGGAGCTGCAAGCGTGCGGCCAGCGTCCCTGGATCGGTGAGCGGTGCCAGCCCCGAGATGGTCAGCGTCCCGATGTTGGTCGGGCCGGTGCGCAGGTCGTTGAGGGTGGTGAGCCACGCGGCGTTGCTGGCCGCCAGCTGCGACTCCGCCAGCGCGAGCTGGGCGTCGACGTAGTTGGCCACCGGGACTGGCGAGTTGTACGCCGGGTAGACGCCCTGTCGGTCGTAGGGCGTGACGCCGTCGAAACCGAAGCGCAGCGTCGCCACCTTCGTCGTCGGGACGCGCGGGTCCTGCGCCGAGACGAACGGCATCGCGTTGACGATGCGCCCGCCCTGCGTGTCGGCCGAGTCCTGCACGGTGTAGCGCCGCGCCGAGGTGGCGAGCCCCCAGATCAGGTTATCCTCGATCCCCTGCGAGCCCGGCCAGGTGAGGTTGAAGGTGAATGTGCGGGGAATCCCCGCGACCGCCTGCCCCGCTTCGGCAAACTTGCCGGTGGCCAGCAGCGCGCGCGCGCGCCCGACCTGCGATGAGTACTTCACGCGCAGCGAGAGCGTGTCGGTCGCGCTGCCAACGGCGACCAGGGCGGAGTCGAACGAGGCCAGCGCCGTGTTGAACGCAGCCGGGCCATCGATGGCGGCGTTGATGTCCGGCGTCCCCGTCGACAGATCGGCGAACGGCTGCCCGTTGCAGAAGTCGAGTGCCGACTGCAGCTCGGCGTAGCCCTTGATGAAGAACATCTCGCCGATCTTGCCGCGCGCGGTGGGCTGGAACGTCTGCAGCGCCTTGGCGGCCGAGAAGGCCTGGATGCGGGCGCGATGGATCTGACGGTAGGCGACCGTGACGAGGGAGTTCTCCTCGGTCACGTTGCGCTGGTCGGTCTCGTCGCGCTGGGTGAAGGTGTCGGCCGACTTCCATTCGTCGACGAGGAGCCCGCCGTAGAACCAGGAGCTCTCGTCGAGCGCCGTCATGAGCTTGAAGACACGGATGGTGCCGACGCGCAGCCCCTCGGCGCCATCAGCCGAGTTGAGGTTGTCGGGGGCGATGATGTCCGGGTCGGTGACGCCGAGCAGGCGATCGCGGGAGCACGCACCCAGCGTGACAACCGCGGCGGCCAGGGCCACTGCCCGATAACGCGTGATGTATCGGATCATTTGAGTAGTCACCTCGCGCGGGTCAGAACGCGACGTTGAGTCGGAGGATGAAGTAGGTCGGCACGGGCATCGCCTGGAAATCGCTCGGGAGCGACGACGTCGAACCGACGTCGGAGTTGCTCTCGGGGTCGATGCCGCTGTAGTCCGTCCAGATCTTCAGGTTGCGGGCGGCGAAGTTGAGGGAGACGTCCTTGGCGCCCCAGGCCCGCGCGGTGAGCGACTTGGGGAGGAGCCAATTGGCCGAGAACTCGCGGAAGCGAAGGAAGTCTGCTTTCTCCATGTAGCCGGCCTGGGTGCGCGACGCGTGCTCGCGCACGGCGACGGCGCGGGCCTGCTGCCACAGCGGCGCGGACTTGTCGTAGGCACCGAAACAGTTGTTGCGGCTGCCGCAGCGAATGCGCTCGGTGCCGTTGAGCAGGTGGTGGCCGCCCTTGTAATCGAAGAGGGCCGTCAGGCGCAGCTGCTTGCGGAAGAGC
Organism: Gemmatimonadota bacterium; assembly: GCA_016719105.1. Classification (NCBI taxonomy): domain Bacteria; kingdom Pseudomonadati; phylum Gemmatimonadota; species Gemmatimonadota bacterium. The sequence continues at coordinate 134,183 of JADKAQ010000023.1, forward strand.
TCCACGCTGTTGGTGAAGACCGCCTCGTAGCGGGGGATCGAGTAGCCCACGAAGGTCGACGAGTCATCGACGACGATCTCGCTGAGTGTCAGGATGCCGTCGTTATTGGCGTCGGCGTAGCTGCGGATCTGGCGCTGCCAGTAGCCGAAGAGCGGGTAGCCCGGCTGGTTGCGCGTCGTGGTGCCGACCTGCGGAGCCAGCGGGCGCCCCTGCGCGTCGGTGCCCAACGTCTCCAGGTTGTTGTCGTTGGTCGAGCCGTTGATCGAGGTGTTCCAGGTGACGTTGCGCGTGTCGAGCACGAGTGCGTTGACCAGCACCTCGAGTCCGCTGTTGCGCACGGAGCCCAGGTTGGCGCGCTGCGTCGAGAGGCCGGTGCCGAGCGATGGCGGGACGACGGCGCCGATGAGGGCGTCCTTCGTGAGCTTGCGGTAGTACGTGAGCTCGAGCGAGACACGGTCCTGGAAGAGGCGCGAATCGAAGCCTCCCTCGAACTCGGTGGCGCGCTCCGGCTTGAGGACGTCGTTGCCCAGCGAGGTGAAGGTGACCCCCGGCTGATCCTGTAGCGCGACGTTGGTCGTGGTGGGCGAGTAGTAGCGGATGGCGTCGTTGGCCCCCGGCTGCACCCCGGAGGCGCCGTACGCCGACCGCAGGCGGAACTGGCTCAGCCACGACGTCTTGGGGAACCACGCTTCGTCCGACAGGACGTACGAGGCCGAGAACTTCGGGTAGTAGACGCGCTGGAAGTTGGTCCCAAAGGCGCTGTTCTGGTCCGAGCGCACGGCGGCGGTGAGGAAGAGGCGATCGCGGATGGCGACCTGTTCCTCGAGGAAGACGCCGAAGGTCTTGTTCCGGTCGTACGAGGCGTCGGCCAGCTTGGTGGCGCCGCCCGAGATGGTCGACGCGCCCGGCGTGAGGTTCGACGAACCGGCGCCGTTGCGGTCGAAGGTGTTGTTGACCCACTGGACGCCGAGCGACGTGCGCGTGGCGACCGAGGTGAACGGGTTGTACGAGGCGGTGGAGATCGCGTTGGCGGTGATCGTGCGCATGTTCGTGCGGTCGTCCTGCACGAAGCCCAGGCGCGTGGTCCCGACGTCGGCGCAGTTTCCGCGGGCGCAGAACTGCTGGTCGATGCGGCCGATGAAATCGACGCCGGCGTCGGCGCGCACAGCGAGCCAGCTCAGCGGACGATAGTTGACGTTCGACGAGCCGATGTAGCGGTTGATGTACTGCGTGTACACGTCCTGGAAGTGCTCGGCGGGCGTCGAGGCGCGGTAACCGTGCAGGTTGAAGCCCTGCGTGCTGGTGCGCCCGTTTTCGTAGCCGGGGCCGCCGAAGGCGTTGGAGAGGAGGCCCAGTGCGTTGTTGTCGTTCTGCGGCAGGCGGTTGGCCAGCGTGATGTAGCCCGAGGAGAACTGCGCGTCGAGCTTGGGGGAGAGCGCCGCGTCGATGTTGGCGCGGAAGGTCCCGCGCTTGAGCGCGTTGGGCGTGGCCCACTCGTCCTTGATCTTGATGTTGAGCGTATCGAGGCGCTGCTGGTCGAACTCGGGGATCTGGAGCAGCCCCTCCTCGTTTTCGTACTGTCCCGCGACGAAGAAGCGCACCGCCTGCACGCCGCCGGAGACCTGCATCCCGGCGGTCTGGCGGTTCCCCGTGCCGAGCGGTGTGGTGCGGTCGTTCTCGAAGAGGTTGAACTTCGAGAGCGAGTCGGCGACGCAGAAGCCGGTGGAGACCTGCGTGAGCGACGTATTGGTGCAGTTGCGCGTCGTTCCGGCCGGGGCGCGCCCCCACAGCGTGTAGGCGGTGGGCCAGGTGTTGCGATCCTGGATGAGGCCCTGCTCGCCGAAGACGCTGTAGCGCGTCTGGCCGGCGCGGCCACGCTTGGTGGTGATGACGATCACGCCATTGGAGGCGTCGGTGCCGTACAGCGTGGCAGCTGACGGTCCCTTCACGATCTCGATGCTCTCGATCTCGCTCGGGTTGATGTCCTGCGCGCGACTCTGGGCGCCGCCGCCGGTGAAGATGTTCCCGGACAGCGAGCCGTTATCGGAGCGCATGCGCACGCCGTCGATCACGTAGATCGGGTCGTTGGCCAGCGTGATGGAGTTGACGCCGCGAATGCGCACGCGCGCGCCGACGCCGGTGGCGTTCCCCGGCATCACCTGCACGCCGGGCGACTGCGCCACGAGCAGCGAGGCGACGTCGGTCACGGGGGCGGTGGAGGTGCGCTGCGTGACGTCGACCGAGGTGACGGAGTTGCCGAGTTCCACGCGGCGCTGTTCGCCGGTGGCGGTCGTCACGACTTCGGCCAGGCGAATGACGGCCGCCGGCATGTCGAAGTCGACCGTCAAGTTCTGCCCCGACGCGACGGTGATCGACTTCTTCTGTTCCGTGTACCCCACGCGCAGCACGCGCAGGTCGTATGTGCCGGCGGGGACGTTGCGCAGCGTGTAGCGCCCGTCGCCGCCGGTGGAGGTGAAGAGCTGCGTCCCGACGACGATCACGCGGGACTCTGGCAGTGGCTCGCCTGAACCCTGTGCCGCCACCTTGCCGGTGATGGTGCCGCCTTGTGCCAAGGCGACGCCGCTCACCACAGTGACGAGCGCGGACGCGGCGAGGAGAGCGCGCAATGACGCTCGAACCTGACCGAGGACACCCATGGTGGATCTCCAGTGCGATGCGGGAGAAAACCGAACGGCCATTTGGCCACTCTCATTCGCCGCGGGCGCACGCACCGAACCGCCCACGCGGGGAGGGAGAGCGGGGCGAAGTTATGGTGCCGGGGCGCGCCCGGAAAGGACGAGCGTCGCCGATGGAGCCGCGCATGCATCGGTCGAGAATGCCGAGGCGATGCCCGTGTGTCCCAAACGATAAAACGCCGTAAAGATCCACCGGACGATCGTCGGCGCGCACGCGCGGGCACGGCACCTGGTGCGCTCCCCTTGCACGAAGGCGCTCGCGCGCTGCGTTCCGTCGGGTGAAACGCGTACCGTCGTGGTGGGAACGCCGCGTCACGCGCCGGGTACGACGGGGCAACCACACCCGGGGGGCGACGATGTCTTCGATGCTGCTGCACCTGGCGATGAGCGCCGTGATGGCGACCGGGGCACCGGGAGTGCCGATTGCGTATCACGTCGTCCCCGACACCACGCGTGCGGCGGTGCGCGCCGCCATTGGCCGAGCGTACGTCGAGGTCGACAATCGCCATTTCAATGATGCGAACGTCTTCGTGATTCAGGGGCTGCGCTCGGTGCGGCTTGGCACCGTGGGTGGCCTCACCAGCCAGCGCTTCGTGATCCCCAACGACATGGTGGGCGGTGCGCTGCCGGTGCGGTTCGCGGTGCGCCGGCTGGCGACACGTCGCGCGACGCTGAGCGACGAGATCTCCGTGTCCCAGGGCGACACGGTCGGGCTCCTGGTTCCCCCCTTCTGACCCGATCGGTTCTTGCCTGGTGCGCGCCTCGCGGGGCCGGACGGTTGTCCGGCCCCGCGTCGCGTCGGCTGCGTCGCTGACGAGGCACCGCGACCGCGCGCAGTGGTCGGCTGTGCGTGCTGGCAGTAGCTTCGCCGCGACGCCCCCGTGGTCCGGCCGTCCGCCGGCCGCCGTTCCAAGCAGCCTTCCGCCCTCCGACGGCTCCATGTCGCTCTCCGTCTCGCGCCTCGCCTTTGGTACCGCGTTCGTCGTCGCGGTCGCCGTCCCCACGCTCGCCGCGCGGGCCCAGCGCCCCGATCGTGCGGCGCTCCTCATTCGTGGCGGGACCGTCATCGACGGAACGGGGGCCCCCGCGCGCGCGGCCGACGTCGCGATCACCGGCGACACGATCGTCTTCGTGGGCGACGCACGCCGCGCCGGCATCCAGGGGGCGCGCGAGATCGACGCGCGCGGCCTCATCGTCGCGCCGGGGTTCATCGATCCGCACACGCACACCTTTGGCGACCTGCAGAGCACGCGCGTGGAGCGCCGCACCAACGCCGCCTACCTCATGCAGGGGGTGACGACGGTCATCACGGGGAACGACGGCGGCGGTCCGGTCGATGTCGCCGACACCTTCACGCGCTGGGAGAAGAACGGGATCGGGACCAATGCCGCGCTCTTCGTCGGCTTCGGCTCGGTGCGCGGCAAGGTGCTGGGGGCGTCGTCGAGCGCGCCTAACGCCGACCAGCTCTCCCAGATGAAGGCGATGGTGGCCAAGGGGGTGGACGAGGGGGCGCTGGGGCTCAGCACCGGGCTGTACTACGCGCCGCAGAGCTATGCCACCACCGAGGAGGTGATCGCCCTCGCCCGCGAGGCCGGGGTGCGTGGCGGCGTGTACGACTCGCACCTGCGCGACGAGAGCTCGTACACCATCGGGCTGATGGGGGCCATTCGCGAGATCCTGCGCATCGGCAAGGAGGCGGCACTCCCGGTGCACATCGCGCACATCAAGGCGTTAGGCGTGGACGTGTGGGGAGAGAGCGACAGCGTGATCGCGCTGGTGACGCGCGCCCAGCGCGCGGGGCAGAAGGTCACCGCCGACCAGTACCCCTACACCGCGAGCGGGACGGGGGTGGGGGCGGCGCTCCTGCCGCGCTGGGCCGAGGCCGGCGGGCGCGACTCGCTCCGCTCGCGCATCACCAACCCCGAGCAGCGCGACCGCCTGGTGGCCGCCATGCAGGACAACATGCGCCGTCGCGGGGGCGCCGCCTCGCTCCTCATCACCGGTGGGCGCGACCGCGCCCTGGTGGGGAAGACGCTCGAGCAGGTGGCCAAGGCGCGCAACGCCGACCCGATCCTCACCGCACTGGAGATCATCATGGACGGCGACGCCGGGGTCGCGTCGTTCAACATGAACGAGGACGACATCGCCCGCTTCATGCGCGAGCCGTGGGTCTTCACCGGCTCCGACGGCTCCGATGGGCACCCGCGCAAGTACGGCACCTATCCGCGCAAGCTGCACGACTACGTCCTCGGCAAGAAGGTCATCACGCTCGAGCAGATGGTGCAGCGTTCGTCGTTCGAGGTGGCTGGCGCGTTGGGCCTGGGCAAGCGCGGGGCGCTGCGCCAGGGGTGGCAGGCCGACGTGATCGTGATGGACACCGCGAAGGTGGCCGAGCGCGCGACGTACGAGCAGCCCGAGCTGCTGGCCGAGGGGATGCAGTACGTGATCGTCAACGGGGCACTCGCCGTGAGTGAGGGGAAGCTCACTGGGGCAATGGCGGGGCGCGGGGTGCGTCGCACGAAGCGGTAGCGTGAAGACGCGCCGTCAGATGGACTGTCTCGTGCGCCCCCTCCTGCGCCCCCTCCCGCGCGATCCGCGCGCCCTGCGCGACCGCGCGCGCGGCGGCATCGGCGCGTTGGCGATCGCGGGGACGATCGCGGCGGCGATCGCAGGAACGATCGCGGCGTCCGCGCGCGTAGCGACGGCGCAGGCGCCGATCCTCTACTCCCTCTCGTCGCAGCAGAATCCGCGCGGGCTGCACTGGCGGCGCATCGACGCCCCGCACTTCACCGTCATCTACCCCGACTCGCTCGCCCGCGAGGCGCAACGCGCGGTCACCCTGCTCGAACGCGCGTACGAGCCGCTCACCAAGACGCTGGCGCGCAAGCCGGAGCGCATCCCGGTGGTGCTCAACAGTTCGTCGATGACCTCCAATGCCTTCGTGGCGTGGGGGCCGCGGCGCTCGCAGTGGTATGCGCTTCCCAGCACGACGGTGGATGGGATGGGGCCGGTGGAGTGGTACTCGCTCCTCACCGTGCACGAGGGACGACACATCGTGCAGGAGCGCGCGGTGCGCACCGGGATCATCGGCATCCTCGCGCGGCTCTTCGGCGACAACACGACGGCCTTCTTCGGGGGCGCGCTCTACTTCCCCGCCTGGTTCTGGGAAGGCGATGCGGTGGGGATGGAAACGGCGCTCACCGCCGACGGACGCGGGCGACAGCCGAGCTTCACGCAGCGCATTCGCGCCCTGTCGCTCGCCGGTGAACCGTATCGATACCATCAGGCGTGGCAGGGATCGTATCGCACGTACTACCCCGATTGGTACGAACTCGGCTACCTGCTCACGACGCACGTGCGCCGGACCTACGGCGACTCGGCGTGGCGTCGCGTGATCACGCGGGCGGCGCGCAATCCCATCGCGCCGGTGGCGCTGAGCATGGCACTCAAGCGCGAGACCGGGCGCACACTCGTGCAGCTGCACGCCGATGCGGTGCGCGCCGCCGACTCCACCTGGCGCGCGCAGCAGCGCACGGTGGTAGAGACGCCGGCGTCGGTGCTGTCGAGCGCCCGCGCCGACTACTACGAGTTCACGCTCCCACAGTACGCGGGCGATGGGAGCCTGATCGCGCTCTATGGCGACCTGGGCACGACGCGCCGCCTGGTGCGCCTTCGTGACGGTAAGGTCGAGGTGCTGCACCGAACCGTTGGGCTCTTCGGCGACCTGCAGTTCCACGTGCGCGGGAAGACCGTGGTGTGGAGCGAGTACGAGGTGTCGCCGCGCTGGGGTGAGGAGAGCTACCTGGTGATCAAGACGCTCGACCTCGACACGAAGCAGGTGCGACGCCTCACCGATCGCTCGCGCTTGTTCTCCCCGGCACTCTCCCCCGACGGGACGCGCCTCGTGGCCGTCGACTTCGCGCGCACGCGTGAGGCGACGCTCGTGATCCTCGAGGCCGGCAGTGGACGCGAGGTGCAGCGCATCCCGAACGGTTCGGGGCACTTTCTGGTCACCCCCACGTGGGGGGCGGATGGGCGCTCGCTGTTCGTCGTGGCGGTCGATCGCTCGCGCGGCAATGCGTTGGTGCGCCTCCCGCTCGATGGCGCCGCGGCCGACACGATCATCCCGTTCACGCACGACGCCATCTCGCGCCCCGTGGCGCATGGCACGCGCGTGTACTTCGGGAGCCCGCACTCGGGGCTCGACAACATCTACGCGGTCGACCTCACCACGCGCGCCATTGCGCAGGTGACGTCGCGCCCGTTGGGGGCGATGTGGCCCGCGGTGTCGCCTAACGGCGATCGCGTGGCGTTCAGCGACTACTCCATTCGCGGCTACGATCTCGCCGAGATGCCGCTCGACCCGGCGCGCTTCGTTCCGGCGCCGTTCACGGTGACGCACACGACGGCGGCCGCCGAGGACCTCACGCGGCAGGAGCAGGGGGGGAGCCTCCTCGATGCGTTGCCATCGACGGAGTGGCGCTCGCGCCCCTTCGCCGGGTGGTCGCGTCTCTTCGACTTTCACTCGCTGTCCATCGCGCCGGCGAGCGACGGGGTGAACACCTCGCTCTTTGCCGAGTCGCGCAACGTGCTCAACACGGTTGGCGTGATGGTGGGGCCCACGTTCAACGTCAACGAGCGCACGCTGTCGTTGGAGGCGGGGGCGAGCTATGCCGGGCTCCCGGTCATCGTCGACGTGGCGGCGCGCGTGGGCTCGCGCGCGTCGACGTACGCCGACAGCAACGACGTGACGCAGCCCTACTCCTGGAACGAACGCGCCGTGACCACGTCGCTTCGCCTGCCGCTCACGCGCCTCACGGGGCAGGTGCGGCAGTCGCTCTCGGCCGGCCTCACGCTCGGACGCACGCAGATCAGCGACCAGCCCGTGGCGTTCCGCAACGAGAACAACAACGGCGACCTCACGACGCTCACCTACGCGCTCAGCGCGTCGCAGGTGCAGAGCGCGGCCTATCGCGACCTCTTTCCCGTGGGGGCGGTGGTCTCGGCGTACTACCGCCATACCCCGCCGCCGACCGACTACACGTCACACCAGGCGACGCTGAGTGCGGCGCTCTACCTCCCCGGGGCCTGGAAGCATCACGCGCTGGTGCTCGATGCGGCCCGAGAGCTGCAACGTCCCGGGAGCTATCGCTTCTCCTCGCTCGTCCGCTTCCCCCGCGGCTACAGCTCGCGGTTCCACGAGTCGCTCACGCGGGTGGGGGCCACGTACCACCTGCCGCTGCTCTATCCCGACTTGGCGCTCGGCCACTGGCTGTACGCCCGCCGGGTGCAAGGCAACGTGTTCGGCGACGTCGGGCGCGGCACCGACCGCGCCGGCACGCATGGCGTCGACTATCGCTCGGTGGGGAGCGAGCTCACCGTCGAGCTGTCGCCCTTCGGGCTACGGACCAGCGCGTGGATCGGGATGCGCGTGAGCCGGCAGTTGACGACCGGCGGCAAGACGGTGAGCGAGGCGATCATCTCGCTGCGCTGAGCTCGCGCTCCGCGCTCGTTTACGCCACGCCGAATGCGAACACCGTCCGCGAGCGGAAGGCGCGCTCCGGCCGCAGGATGCTGCTCGGGAAGTCGGGGTGGTTGGGCGAGTCGGGAAAGTGCTGCGTTTCCAGGCAGACGCCGGCGTACTGCGGGTAGCGACGACCGCCCTTGCCCGTGATGGAGCCATCGAGCCAGCTCCCGGTGTAGAGCTGTAGCCCCGGTTCCGTCGTGTGCACGTCGAGGGTGCGCCCGGTGAGCGGGTCATGCAGGTGGGCGGCGTGCGCGAGTGCGCTGGTCTGCACCGGGCGGTCGAGCACGAAGTTGTGATCGTAGCCGTTCCCGAGGGCGAGCTGCGGATGCGAGTCGCGGATGCGCGCGCCGGTCGCCGTCGGCGTGCGAAAGTCGAACGGTGTTCCGTCGACGGGGGTCAGCGCGCCGGTGGGAATCAACGTCGCATCGACCGGGGTGTAGCGCGAGGCGCGGAGCTGCAGCACATGTCCCAGGACGTCGTTGCACCTGGCGCCCGCGAGGTTCCAGTAGCTGTGCTGGCAGGGATTGAACGGCGTGGCGCGCGTGGTGGTGGCCGAGTAGTCGACCACGAGGCGGTCGTCGTCGTCGAGGAGGTAGCGCACGGTGAAGTGCACCTCCCCGGGATACCCCTCATCGCCGTCGGCGCTCACCAGCGACAGGCGGACTCCCGCCCCTTCGGCCGACGCGACGGCGCGCGCGGTGAAGAGTCGCTTGTCGAAGCCGACGACGCCTCCATGCAGGTGATTGGGGGCGTTGTTGGTCGCCAGGGAGTACGTCACGCCGTCGAGGATGAAGCGCCCCTGCGCGATGCGATTGCCATACCGGCCGGTGACCGCGCCGAAGTACGGCGAACGCGTGAGGTAGCCGTCGACGTCGTCCACCCCCAGCACCACGTCGTCACGCTCCCCGTCGCGCCCCGCCACCTCGACCGCCGCGATGATCGCGCCTAACGTGAGGACGGTGACGACCGTCCCGCGACGGTTGCTGAGGTCATAGGCATGCACCGGCTCCCCCGACGGCATCCGTCCCCAGCTCCGCCGGGCGACGCGCCCCTCGGCGCGGTATGGCAGTGGCGGCGGCAACACGCTCGCGTCAGGAGAGGTCACGGGAGGCTGGGCAGACGGGAAGGACGCGGTCGATGCGGGGCGTGCGCGGCTCCACCAGTCTCACCGCAAGTCATCGCCGAGACAAGTGAAGCGCAGGACCCCCTGCGCTCCCCCCACCCTTCCCGCCATACTGCAGTCACTCGTTCCCAGCGTTCGCTGGGAGATGCTTCCCGTCTACCGCTCGCCAGACATGTCGATCGTCCGCCCCGCCACGCACTACGACCGCGAGTACTTCAACAAGTGGTACCGGCACCCCAAGCACCGTGTGAAGTCGCCGCTCGACATCGAACGGCAGCTGCGCTTCATCGTGGCGGCCACCGAGTATCTCTTCGAACGCCCGGTGCGGAAGGTGCTCGACGTTGGGGCCGGGGAGGGGAACTGGTCGGTCGCCCTCAAGAAGATCCGCCCCGGGGCGCGCTACTACGGCGTTGACGCCAGCGAGTACGCGGTCGAGCGCTTCGGCAAGAAGCGGAACATCCGGTTAGGCACCTTCGGCACCGTCGGGACCCTCGGCCTCCCCGATGATTTCGACCTCGTCCTGAGTTGCGGGGTGCTGAACTACGTGGCGCCCCGGGAGCTGGCGACGGGCCTCAAGGCGCTCGCCGAACTGTGCCCGGGGGCGGGCTACTTCGAGGTCTTCTCCAGCGCCGATGATGCGACGGGCGACTTCAAGCGTGAGGAGGCGCGCACCCCTGCCTTCTGGCGTTCGCTCTTCCGGAAGAACGGCTGGAGCGCGCTCGGGATGCACCTGTATCTGCCAACCCCCATCGAGGGGGTGGCCGCGGCGTTGGAGCGGGCGAGGGCGTGACGTCCCTGAGGTAGGGAAGCCTGTCCCGGCGAACGCGGGGACGAGTGACGGCATGATGTCTCGGCCGCGCGGTGTGTCGGTGTGCGCCTGCCGCCTATCGCGCGTCCCCTCGTACCGCCGGCAGCAGCAACTCTAGCACCCACGCATTCCCCGGTTGCAGATCCAGCGCCTTGGCGTAGGCCAGCTTGGCCTCCTCGAGGCGCCCCTGCTTCACGTACACCTGCCCCAGCCAGCCGTACGCCTCGGCGTGCCCCCACCACGGGGCGGGCGACGCGGGGGCATCCTTGTCAAAGAGGGCCAGCGCCCGCTTGAGGCTCACCTCCGCCTTCTCCGCGCTTCCGCCAAACAGCTTGGGGCGAAAGAGGTCCGAGACCCCCTTGAGCATCCAGACGCGCGGGTTCTCCGGCCCGGCGGCGACCGCCTCGTCGAGGAGGCGAAGCGACTTTGCGCCCATCCGGAGGCCAGCCATCGCCCCGCCCAGGCTGATGAGCTGCCCGACCACCGCCGACTGCAGTGCCGCGGTCTCGGGCCAGCGCAGCGCGGCCGCCGAGCGGGCCAGCGTCTGCTCCGCATCCTCGAACATGGTCCGCGCGACCTTGGCATCGCGTCCGGAGGTGGCCAGGTAGCTCGCCTTGCGATACAGGACGAAGCCCCGGTAATGCAGCAGGACCGCATCGTTAGGCTTCCGCGACAGCCCGGCCTCCACGAAGGCGAGCGCGCGATCGAAGTCGGCGGGGCGGCTCGTCACCAGCGCCCGGTCGATAAGCGTGCGGAGCGAGTCGCCGGCGACCGGCGCCAACCCCGCATGGGCGGGGTAGGCGAGCGTCCGACGCACTCATCGCCGGCGACGAACCTCGACGCATGATCGGTCACGCGCCACGAGCGCATCGAGCGTGCATGCCGCGCGCATCAGGCGCGCCGCAAACGTCGAACGAGTACCGCGAGCGCGCGGCCGCCATGAAATGGCGCGACATGCCAGCGACCGCGTCACACCGTGGCAAGACGTTGCCGCACCCAGCGCACCGCTCGTGTACGACGCGTATCCCACACATCGTCGCGATACTCGGCAATGCGCGACTCGGCGTGTTTCAGTACGCGCTTCACGTCGTCGGTCGTGAACTGGTGAAAAGGCATGAACGGGAAGGGATGCTCGCGGACGCGATCGCGGAACGCGGCGATCGCCGGATACTCGGCACTCAAGCGCGGCGCCGGGCGCAGTGCGCGAGCGCATCAGATCGCGCTTGGGGAATCGGCGCCGAAAGCGTACGCGAGATAGCGCGATTCGACGAGGTCCCAGAACGCACGCGTGTCTTCGCGCTCGTCGATCGCATCGTACTCCAGCGCCGTGCACAGCAGCCCCCAGAGCACGTGATCCTCGCGCCCCGACATGTTGCGCGTGGGCGATTCGGGGGCCTTCTCCCAGTGCCGCAGGTAGGCGCCGTTCATCGCGTAGGCGGTGGGAAAGCCGCTGCGCCACATGCGCAGGTTGAACTCCGTCCACTCCCCCCAGAACTCCCGCCGCGGGTTGAATCCGCCAATGTCCAGGAACAGGCGCCGATAGCCGGCGACGAGCATGCCCTGCACCGGCATGAAGCGCAGGCCGTTCAGGTCGATGCGCGGCGTGGAGCGCCGCGGCTTGAAGCGCCGATCCGAATCCTCCACGAGCGACTGTACGCCGAGAATCCCCACCGGTTGACTTTGCAGCTGCTCTTCGAGCACGCCGAGCAGGTCCCCGTGGACCGTGAGGTCGTCGTCGATGAACGCCAGCAACGGCGTCTTGCAGTGATTCAGTTGTTGGGTGCGCCCACTGCCGATCGTTGGCTTCTGCGTGTTGAAATGGACGTTGACCTCGAGCCTCGCCGGCGCGCCGAAGCCGCCGCACGACGTCCTGCGGCCGTTCGCGCGTATCCCAGTTGTAGACGACGTCGATGACGGTGCCTGCGCGGGAGGCGCGACTCGCCTAGCGATTCGAGCAGTTGGACGAGGTACGGCTCGCGCCGCGGGATGGTGAGGATGCTGAATGTCCAACGTGGACGGTTGGGAACCAGCGCCATCAAGCCTCCTGAATGCCGGTGAGCTGACGCAACACGTCGCGCCAACCAGCGATTCCCGGGGGGGCTTACACCACCCGGGGGTGCGCGCAGATAGCGTGACAGGTTCCATCATCACGGCGAATCACGAAGCGCCGATCGGCCGCCAACAGAGCGACACATCGTTGTCGCCGTCGCCCACCGCGCCACGAGCTTGCGCGGCCGCCCGAGCAGGGCCAGTGCGCTAAGCACGCGCGCACGCCGCGTCCTTGTCGCCGCTCCCCCGTCATCGCAAGCCAGGCGCCACCCGACGCCACGGTACGCCCTCGAAGCGCGGAGTGCGTCGACAAGCGGCGTGAGTGCGCATCGCCGATGCACGAGGTACGGACGCACCAGAGCGAGCACCGCCGGTCCAGCGCCGGCGCGAGTTCGCCCTGGTCCCTCGAATTGACGCCAACGTCGCGCGCAACTTCCTGCACTTCGCCCCCTGAGATCAGCGGCAGGGGCGCCCAGGAACGACACGCACCATGCGCGGCCGTCGATGTCCTCGCGCGTCCCCAGTGGGCGGAGCGCGTCATGCCAGGGCAGGGCGATCACCGCGCCATTCTCGGCCACGACCGGACCCTCGAGTCCGAGGTCACGCTGGTTGCGCGAGAGTTCCAGGATCGTTCGACTCGATGCCAGCACACAGCGCACGAGCGTCGACATGGCAGACAACTCGCCGGTCGCGACGGCGTACCGGCCATGCTCGTCGAGAAGCGTTCCGTCGACATCAGAGAACAGGAGAATCGAGCGCATCACTTGCCCTACCCGCGATGGGTGGCCGGATTGCGGGGCATCGCAATCGCCCGCTCCGCGCGGCGACGCACACCTCGCGATACCAGTGCGCCGAGCGCTTCCACGTCCGACGCTGGGTTTCGAAGTCGACGTGGACGAGACCAAACCGCGGACGGTAGCCAGAGGCCCACTCGAAATTGTCGTAGAGCGACCACGCATGATAGCTGCGCACGTTTGGCTCCGGCCTGCATGGCCTCGTGAACGGCCCAATGTGCGCATGGTGATAGTTGATGCGCGCGTCATCGTGCACGATTCCATCGGCACCCGGTGCCTCGTCAAATGCGCATCCACTCTCACACACCTCGATCGGCACGTCTCCGTACTCTCGCGTGATGGACAGCAGCACATCATGCAACGCACGCGGCCAGATTTCCCATCCCATCGCGGTGCGTTTCCCCTCGCTGCGCCCAAACGCATTCTCGATGCGCTTCACCCCGTGCGTAGCGGTGCTGAAGTCGGCATGGGCCCCCGTCGAGCGTTCGTCGGACAGGATGTCGAAGAGGAAATAGGGAGGTCCGGTAGATGATCCCGCCGCCGCTCACCACCAACCGATAGTACGTGTTGACCCCGATGAAATCGAGCGGCGTTTGCATGCGCGACTTGTCCTCAGGGCGCATCCCCAGCGCCTGTAGTGGCATGCTCGCGAGAAACGGAGCGGGATAGCGGCCGTTCATCAACGGGCCGACGAACAGGTGGTTGAAGACAGCATCGGCGTAGTCGGTGGCGTCGCGATCGTCCCTGGGAGTTGGTGGCGGGCTCGCAGGGTGCCATCGCGAAGACGGGACCCACCTGAGCCTCGGGTCGTACCGCCTGGCTGCACGGAACCCCGGCGTGCGCCATGGTGATGACGTGAACGGCGCGGAGGAAGTCGGGAAGGCTCTGTCGTCCGGGCGCATATCGCCCGAGGAGATAACCGCGCGAGGAGAAGATGAAGGGTTCGTTGAAGAGCGACCAGTGTTGCACGCGATCCCCGAGGGCATTCACGACGATCGCCGAGTATTCCGCAAAGCGCGACGCGGTGTCGCGTTCGGCCCATCCGCCGGCGTCCTCCAACGTCTGGGGCAGATCCCAGTGATACAGCGTCGGGAACGGCCGAATCCCGGCCTCGAGGAGTCCGTCGACGAGGCGCGAATAGAAGTCCAGCCCGCTACGGTTTGGGCGTCCTCGCCCGTGGCTGGATTCGGGGCCACGCGATCGAGAAACGATAGCTGCCCACGCCGAGTTCGCGGATCAGGGCGAGATCGTCCTGCCATCGGCGATAGTGCTCGCAGGCCACGGACGCGTCCTCTCCACGCTCCATTGCGCCGGGCGCGCTCAGCAAAGTTTCTCCCAGATGGAGCGTCCGCGCCATCCGCGTCGAGGGCTCCCCTCGATCTGATAGGCGGATGGCGACACCCCAGAGGAAACCCGGCGGGAATCGGGCGGCCAGGACGTGCGCATCGGAAACAGTCACCGATGCAAGTTAGCAGGGCGTGGAGTCGGAGTAACCCTTGTTGGCGAAACCCCTAAAGGATCACACGAACGCCGCCCAACGCCTCGATGCGGTGCGGAAAGCGGTCACTTGGCGTCCTGATGAACATGGTCTGGGCACCCGCAGCCGTCGAGACAGACGCTCGATCAACTCCGGGCCAAACGCCCGCGCACGGCGAGAAAGTCGATCCGCAGCGACGGATAGAGCCGATCGATCAGTCGAAGTTGCTCGGCCAGCCCCGGAGGGATCTCGTTGCTTGCATCGTAAACGTGGACGACCGTTAGGCGACTCGTCTGCTCGTTTCGAGCACGTAGAGCGCCGCCCGGTTGAGCACGTCGATGGCGTCCCCTTGGGGAAGCACACCACGCCGCGATCCCTGATGCGGCGCAGTCGTTGCCCACGCGCCCGCGCAGCCCCGCATTGAGCTGAAAGAGGTGTGCCACGAACCGCTGGCTGGTGCTGAGCAGCAGGCGGAGTATCGTCACGCGCAGGAACATCAACGTGACGGCACCGAGGGCAATCAGGAAGTACAGCAGGAAGATCTGCAGGTTGAGCGGCTCGAGCAGCACATTGCCGATCAGCGCCACCAGTACTGCCGCGAGTGCCACCAGCACGGCGCCCACGCTCGCCCGCGTGGCACGTGGCAGCTCGGCGCGCTCCTGCTTGAGCAGCAGGTTGCCGATGGCAAACAGCGCCATCACGCACAGGGAAGGGATAAGGTGCATGCCACCCCGGCGAGGAGTTGTACACGCCCTTGCGTCACCGCGAGGATGGAGACGCACAGCGCCAGGAAGCCAAGGATGATCCAATGACTGGTGACGCGCAGCCGGTTCTCCCGCAGCAGGACCTGAGGCAGGACCGAGTCCAGGCTCATGCGGCGCGCCAGCCCGGTGACACCGACGAAACTGGTGAGCACCGCACCCGAGAGCACCAGCACGGCATCGACGCTCACGAGCCAGCCCAACCACTCGCCTGCGCTGCGCGCCCCCATCTGCGCCAACAGGTCGCCCGGAACGGCCTGAATCGCCGCCAGCGGCAACAAGCCAAGCGACAGAATGCTGTGACCAACGGATTGAACACAGTGACCGCCCGCCACATGTTGTGAAGCGTCTGCGGAAAGACGCCGGGCTGCTGTTCCTCGATGAAGTTGGCAGATGACTCGAAGCCGCTGATGCCGAGCATCGCCGCCGCCAACCCGAAGAAGAGCGCCCGCCCCACCCCCCCGGCGGAGGCACGCGCAAGTTGGCAAACAACAGTGCCGGGTCACGCAACACGGCCACCAGGCCGGCCACCACCAACAGTGTGAGGACCGTCAGGTGAAAGACGAAGATGACGAGCGCCACGGACGCCGACTCACCGATGCCCCACAGGGTGAGCATCGCGAAGGCCGCCAGCAGTGCCACCGTGGCTCCACCCACTGGGAGCGCCGTGACCATGTATGCGCGCCGCGTAGCGCGAGGCTTCGCCAGCCGAGATCACCGCAGTGGCGACATACGACAGTAGCGTCAGGCACGCCGCCACCGCCGCGATGCGCTTGCTCGTCGTGTTGAGCAGGACTGGACGACCCGCCATTGAGCGGTAGGGCACTTCCCACTTCCGCATACACGCCGCGAAAGAGGTAGAGCACGCCGCTGACCATGAGCAGGACCAGGGGGGCCAATGCGCCAGCCTGCGCCGCGCAGAGCGCGGAGACGTACAGCACACTGGACGGGATGTCGTTGCCGCAGAGCGCCGCCGCCTTCCAGGGACCGAGTTGAGGCGCATGCGGCGGTGCCGGCGCGCCAAGGGGGGCCGCCTCGAGGTCGACGATACGCCGCGCCTCACCCCAACCAGCAAAGGCGAACGACTCGGCTTCTTCACCGAGCGAGTGGGCGCCGACAATGTGTTGACTGCTTTCGGTCGACCGTGGGCCGGATGTCTGCATGAGTTGGTCGGTGCGGGCAGACTCGCCCCTCATTGCTCCGAGCGTTTCGTCGGCGTCCTCGCGTCGTGCGCGGACGAAATCGCGTCGGGAATCGCGACGGGCGCCTCGGGGATGGTCGGCGCTTCGAACTGGAGCGGCGGCGTATGCAGAGATGATGCCGGGGATCATCGTATTGATGATCGTGAAGACGACCATGGCGCCA